>NZ_JBIQHY010000039.1:5924-55711 GCF_044508335.1 Actinomadura sp. | reverse complement strand
CCGCATCCTCTGGATCGCTCGGGGCGAAAGGGGTCGCGTGATTCAGCAAATCATTCAGTCTGTCAGACATGCCGGCCCCTTCTTCTAGAGTGCGAGGGTTAAGCGGAGCGTGCCTCGTCTTACAGGCAGGTTGACACGATGCTAGATGTCGATGGCCGCCCAGGCAGTCCCAACCGTGCACTTCGGTATCCGTTTCACGGGTAATGGACGACTGAAATGGGGCGCGGGAATCGGGGACGCTCCGCAGGGTGCGGACGTCCACTGTGAGGCCGGCTCCGCCGACGAGACCTCGCTACGGCGCGCCGCAGGTCGCCGCGCTCGTGCTCACCTGGCACGACTTCGCCATCAGAGGCATCCGGCTCACCTGCCGCACCAGCATCGCCTTGCGGCACCCGCCGCTCGGTTCCGTCCGACGACGGTCCTCAAAGACGGCCGGGAAACGGACATCGGTGTCGGCTGCGGGCAATTCGACGGTGCCGGATCGTCCGGGCCCGGTCAGGGGGCGGGGCGCAGGAGGGCCTCCTGGGCCACCGAGGCCAGGAGGGTGCCGTCCGCCGTGTGGAGCGTTCCGCGGGCCAGGCCGCGGGCGCCGTGGTTGGTGACCGGGGCGACCGAGTACAGCAGCCACTGGTCGACGCGCGGCGGGCGGTGGAACCACATGGCGTGGTCCAGGGTGACGGCCGTGACCAGGTGCTTCGGCGATCCCGGGGCGCGGGCGCTGCTGACCACCGCCATGTCGGACAGGTAGGCGGCCAGGCACGCGTGCAGGGCCGGGTCGTCGCCGATCGGCGCCGACGCGCGGATCCAGAACGGGTGCGGCATCGGGAACTCGTCCTCGGCGGGCGTGTTCACCAGCCGGATGTCGAACCCGATCGGATGCTTGAAGAAGGAGGGGAGCGCGGGCGCGCTCAGCCCCTCGGGGCCCGGGACGTCCAGGGGCGGGGCGGCCTGCCAGTCGAAGCCGTCCTCCGGGTCGTGGAACGAGGCGATCAGCTCCAGGATCGGCTTGCCGCCCTGGCTTGCGGTGACGTGCCGGGTCGAGAACGAGCGGCCGTCGCGGGTGCGGGCCACGTCGAACGTCAGCGGCTCGTCCGGCGTCCCCGGGCGGATGAAATAGGCGTGCAGGGAGTGCGGCGGGCGCCCGCCGGCGGTCAGGCACGCGGCGCGCAGGCTCTGCCCGGCGACCTGCCCGCCGAACAGCCTCGGCCGCCCCACCGACGGCGAGGCCGCCAGGAACGAGTCCTCGCCGAGCGGGGTCAGGTCGAACATCCGCGTGATGCCGTCACTCATCCGGGAACCTCCTGCAAGCGGTGACCCTACTGGGCGGCGGGACGGTCCCGGTGATCCGGGGCGGTCGCCTGCGCGGCCGGGGACGGCCCTGATACGGTCACGCGCGGTCGACCTATGATCGCCGTGGGGAGGGCGCCCGGGGGACTTCGGCGCCCGCCCGCGAGGAGATGAGAGAGGCAATGGCTGATATCACCGAGTCGCCCGAATGGTCCGCGCTGGCCGAGCACCACGCCGCGCTCGCCGGGCGGCACCTGCGCGACCTGTTCGCGGACGATCCGGGGCGCGTCGACCGCATGACGGTGACCGCGGGGGACCTCCACCTGGACTACTCCAAGCACCGCGCCACGGGCGAGACCATGGAGCTCCTCGCGGCCCTCGCCGAGCGGGCCGGGCTGCGCGCCCGGATCGAGGCGATGTTCACCGGGGAGCACATCAACGTCAGCGAGGACCGCGCCGTCCTGCACACCGCGCTGCGGCTCCCGCCCGGCGAGGCCCTCACCGTCGACGGGCAGGACGTCGCCGCCGACGTGCACGCCGTCCTGGACAAGATGTCCGACTTCGCCGGACGCGTCCGCTCGGGGGAGTGGACGGGCTTCACCGGCAAGCGGATCACGACCGTCGTCAACATCGGCATCGGCGGCTCCGACCTCGGCCCCGCCATGGCCTACGAGGCCCTCCACGACTACGCCGACGCCGGGATCGCCTGCCGGTTCGTCTCCAACATCGACCCCGCCGACATCGTCGGCAAGCTCGCCGGCCTCGACCCCGAGCAGACCCTGTTCGTGATCAGCTCCAAGACGTTCGGCACGCTGGAGACCCTCACCAACGCCAAGGTCGCGCGGCGGTGGCTCACCGAGCGGCTCGGCGACGACAAGGCGGTCTCGCGGCACTTCGTCGCCGTCTCCACCAACGCCGAGCGCGTCGCGGACTTCGGCATCGACACCGCCAACATGTTCGGCTTCTGGGACTGGGTCGGCGGCCGCTACTCCTTCGACGGCGCCATCGGCCTGTCCCTGATGATCGCGATCGGCGGCGAGGCGTTCCGCGAGATGCTCGCCGGGTTCCGGGAGATCGACGAGCACTTCCGCAGCGCCCCGCTCCAGGCGAACATGCCGGTGATCATGGGGCTGCTCGGCGTCTGGTACACCGACTTCTTCGGCGCGCAGACCCGGGCCGTGCTGCCCTACAGCCAGCGGCTGTCCCGCTTCCCCGCCTACCTCCAGCAGCTCACGATGGAGTCCAACGGCAAGTCGGTGCGGGCCGACGGGGCGCCCGTCGTCGCGCAGACCGGCGAGATCTTCTGGGGCGAGCCCGGCACCAACGGCCAGCACGCCTTCTACCAGCTGCTGCACCAGGGCACCCGGCTCGTCCCGGCCGACTTCATCGGCTTCGCCGAGCCGTTCGAGGACCCTCCCGTGGACGGGCCGGCGGGGATGCACGACCTCCTCACCGCGAACATGCTCGCGCAGACGTCGGCGCTCGCGTTCGGCAAGACCGCCGAGGAGATCGCCGCCGAGGGCGCGCCCGCCGCGGTCGTCCCGCACAAGGTCATGCCGGGCAACCGGCCGAGCAGCACGATCCTGGCGCCGAAGCTGACCCCGAAGACGCTCGGCTCCCTCGTCGCCCTCTACGAGCACATGGTCTTCGTCGAGGGGACGATCTGGGGCATCGACTCCTTCGACCAGTGGGGCGTCGAGCTGGGCAAGGTCATGGCGATGGACCTCGCGCCCGCGCTCACGTCCGAGGAGCCGCCGGCGCAGGCGCCCGACCCGTCCACCGCCGCGCTGGTGCGCCGGTACCGGGAGCTGCGCGGCCGGCGGGTCTGACCCCGGCGCTCGAACAGGGCGAACGGGGCGCGCATGCGAAAGGCCCGCCGGAGACGTCCGGCGGGCCTCCTCCGTCCGTCAGGCGCCGGCGGCCGGCAGCGGCCCCTCGACCCAGCCCTGGGACTCCATGATCGCGCGGAACTCCTCGTAGGAGATGAACCCGTCGAGGTTGCTGTCCGCCTGCTCGAACCTGTCCTGCGTCTCGGCGCGTGTCCAGGCGAGCCCCAGCTCGTCCAGCACGAGTGTGAACTCCATCAGGTCGAGCTTCTGGTCGCCGCCGAGGTCCGCGCGCGTGAACACCGCAAGAAGGTCGTCCTCGGTCGGTCGTGTCGTCATCTCGCTCCTTCGGTCCGATGGTAGCCACGCATCATCTCATAGGGAGCGATCCAGGCAATGTGTAAAACGCCGCAGGAAGACGGCGTGTTCCGGCTAGCCGCCGCCGGTCAGCTCGGGGACGCGGTGCCGGTAGCGGGCGAGCAGCGCGGCGTTCATCTCGTCGCCGCCGGGGACGTTCGCGCTCGTCCAGCGCGGCGGGTCCACGCCGCGCTCGGCCGCCAGGTCGTCCAGGGCGGCCAGCACGCGCGACCACGCGTACGCGGCGAGGATCGTGGACGCCGCGGCGGTGCGCGGCTCCGCCGCCGGATGCAGCACGTCGCCGGGCGGGACGCGCGTGTCCAGCACGATGTCGGCGTGGTCGGCCAGGGTCGTCTCGGTGCGCGCCGCAGCGCCCTCCGACGCCCGCGTCGACGTCACCGCGACGACCGGCACGCCCCGCGCCCGGCACTCCGCCGCGACCTCCACCGGGTACGGGTTGCGGCCGCTGGTGGAGAACACCACCGCCACGTCGGGCGGGGCGGGCGCCGCGTTCCGCACCACCGCGCGCCCGACCCCGTCGCGCCGCTCGATGCGGGTGCTGCGCACCGCGTCCCCGATCGGGGCCACGCGGGGATCCCAGATCGGGCGGACGGCGGCCAGGCCCCCGGCCCGGTAGAACGTCTCGAACACCATCGCGAGGGAGTGCCCGGCCCCGGCGACGTGCACGATCCCGTCGGCCTGGACCGAGTCGAGGACGAGCGCGGCGGCGGCGCCGATCGCCTCGCCCGACGCCGCGTCCAGGTCGTCCAGCAGGGCCCGCACCCGGTCGGGGAAGCTCGGCCGGGCGGCGTCAGGCATCGGGCAGGGCCTCCTTCAGGGCGCGGGCCATGTCGTCCTCTCCGGCGGCGGCGCGGAGCCGGCCGGCCAGGCCGCCGGACAGCGCCCGCGCCAGCCCGGACAGGACGCCGACGTGCGCGTCCGGTTCCGGGGTGCAGAACGCGAGCAGCAGGTCGACGGGGTCGTTGTCAGGATGACCGAATTCGACCGGCGCCGCCAGCCTGGCCGCGCCGACGCCGACGGCCAGCCCGCCCTCCTCGGGCCGCGCGTGCACCAGCGCCAGCCCCTTGGTCAGCACGATGTACGGGCCGTTCTCCTCGACCACCCGGACGCACGCGTCCGGGTAGCCCTCGCCGGCCGCGCCCGCGCCGACCAGCACGGAGGCCGCCTTCCGCACGGCCTCCCGCCAGTCGCGGGCGGCGACGGCGTCGCTCACCGCGATGACCGTCATGAGAGCCAGCCCTGCTCGGCCAGCCGCTCCCTGAGCTGCGCTTCGAGGCCCTCCTTGTCGAGGAAGTCGCTGATCGTGATCACGACGGGCGCCAGGCCGGCGATCTCGCTGGTGTGCATGCCCTGGCCGATCACCACGTCGGGCGACATCCCGCGCGCCGTGGACACGTCGGTGTTCTCCACCCGCGCGTCCACGCCGAGCGAGCGCAGCGCGTCCTCGGCGGTCATCTTCAGCATCAGGCTGGAGCCCATGCCGACGCCGCAGACCGCGAGGATCTCCAGTTGCCGGTCCAGTGCCATCTCGGCTCTTCTCCCTCGGTCGGTTCGGTCAGGTCTTCGCCGACGCCGCGTCGTCGGGCGCCGCGTCGTCGGGCGCCGCGTCACCGGGCGCCGCACCCTCGGGCGCGGCCTCGCCGGGCGCGTCCTCCTCCGCCGCGGCGCGGCGCTTCTCGGCGCGGCCGAGGAGCAGCAGCGACGCGACCATCGCGGCCAGCGCCACCGCGGGGACGAGCCAGACCGCGCCGCCGCCGGCGACGGGGTCCACGGCCTTCAGCAGCCACGCGATCGCGTACCAGTCGGGGTCGGCGAGGGTGGCCAGCTCGGGCGCGGTCTTCTCGTACAGGTCCCAGGTGACGGCCTGCCCCACCGCGAGGATCAGGCCGGTGATCGCGCCGCCGAGGACGGCGCCGCGCCAGCCCGCCACCACGTTGCCGAACAGCGCGGCGGCGCCGCCGACGAAGAACAGCATGATCATGGGCGGGGCGAGGGTGAACCAGCCGGCCGCGGCGAACACGCCCAGGCAGACCAGGAACACGGCGGTGGAGGCCACGAAGCCGACCATGACGGCGGTCGGCGCGACGGGGAACACGGTCGGCGCGTCCAGCGCGGGGCGGGTGCCGGGGATCACCCGGTCGCTGAACCCCTTGAACGCCGGGACGATCTCGGCGAGGAACATGCGCACGCCGAACAGCAGGATCGCGATGCCTCCCGCGAACCGGAGGCCGACCAGGATCGCCCACACCCACGGGGACAGTTTGTCGTCCATCTCGGCCGCGGCCTTGGCCACCACGCCGCCGTCGGCGAGCGCGACCCCGATCAGCATGATCACGGTGATGACCAGGGCGGTGCTGACGTTGACGTCCTTGAAGAACGACAGCTGCCGGGGCAGCTTCAGCTTCTCGGTGTCGTGCTTCTCGCGGCTGCCCAGCGGCCGCGCGGCGTACCCGGTGATCAGGCAGGCGAGCGAGCTGGTGTGCGCGAACCCGAACCGGTCGTCGGGCATGACGCGGCGCATCAGCGGCCGCATCCACAGCGGCTGCAGCGTCCAGTACGCGGCGACGAACCCGGCCCCGCACAGCACCAGCGTGAGCTGGTCGGCGTCCGGCGCGATCGTCACCAGCGACGCGACCGTCACCGTGCTGATCCAGAACATCAGGTGCCCGGTCAGGTACAGGTAGCGCGCCGCGGGGAACAGCCGGACGACCAGCACGTGGACGAGGAACGCGACCGTGATGACGAGCGCGATCGTGCCGCCCTGCTGGGCGAGGAAGTCGGCGAGGGTGTTGTCCGCCTTCGGCGGCGCGGTGTCCATCGCGCTGGCGAGGACGGTCTGGAAGCTCGTCAGCCCGCCGGTGAACACCTCGACGCCGATGAACAGGATGACGACGCCGATCGTGGCGCGCAGCGCGCCGGCGAAGACGTCCTCGAACCGCTTGCGCTGCAGGATCAGCCCGATCAGCGTGATGAGCCCGATGAGGATGGGGACCTGGCCGAACACGTTGTCGGCCAGGAAGGTGAGGATGTCCTTGATGACGTCCATGGTGAAGTCGCCTCACTTCCCGGGGTGGGGGACGGTCAGTGGGTCGGCGGCCGGAGGTCGAGTTCCAGCCGGTAGCGGTCGCCCCGGTAGACGGATCGGACGTATTCGAGGGGCCGTCCGTCCGGGTCCTTGGTGATGCGCTCGAAGAGGAACGCCGGCATGTGCACCGGCACGCCCAGCTCGGCGGCCTCCTCGGCGGTGGTGACGGTCGGCTCGATCGTCTCGGTGCCCGAGGCGATCACGATGCCGCGGCCGCGCAGCAGGTCGTAGAACGACTGCCCCTCCAGGTCGTGCCGCCGCAGGTCCGGCAGCAGCGCCCGGGGCAGGTACAGGGTCTCGATGGCCATGGTCGCCTCGTCGGCCAGCCGGAGCCGCCGAATGGTAAATACCTCTTCCTCGGGCGGGAGGGCGAGCCGCCTGCCGATCCGCGCCCCCGCGGTCTCGGTGCGGAACGACAGGACCCGGCCGCCCGGCTTCATGCCCCGCCTGATCATGTCCTCGGTGAACGACGTCATCGTCAGCGACACCGCGATCCGGGGTTCGGCCACGTAGGTGCCGCTGCCGTGCCGCCGCTCCAGCAGTCCCTCGGCCGCGAGGCCGTCGACGACCTGCCGCAGCGTGGGCCGGGAGACGCCGAGCTCCTCGGCGAGCCGGCGCTCGGACGGCAGGGCGTCCCCCACGTCCAGGCCGTCCATCATCGCGAGCAGCTCGCGGCGCACCGCCTGCCGTTTCGTGCTCCCGGACCGGGCCTCACCGGCGGATGGCACGCGGTTCACCTCCGTGGACGCTGTTCCTGTGGTTGCACACGGTATGTCCCGTTCATGCGACTGGTCAATACCACTTTGCGATGTTCGCCGCGGCGGCCGTCCGGCGGCCCGGCCCGCGGCCGCGCGATGGGGCATCGCGCACGCGGCGCCCTGGCGATGGCGTGTTCGGCGCCGGCTGGACGCGGGAGGGGCCGGGCGGCGCCCTGGCCGGCCGCGGCGCCCGGCCCGGCGGGTCCGCCCACCCGGACCGGTTCATGACCGGCGATCCGCTCATGAACTTCTGCGAGGGATCTGCGCAGGTGGACGGCATCCGGTTGTACGTTCCAATGTAAGAACGTCCGAGGCGGGGGCTAAGGTCCGGATGATCTCGCCCACGCCGCGCCACGGGGGGCCTCGTGACACAGCAGACCGCGACGGGACGGGCGCCCGAGCCGTCCCTCGCCGACCCCTGCGCGGAGCGGGAGCCGGCGGGGGAGCGGCTGCGCGCCGGCGGGGGCGGCCGGGTGCTGGACGTGTTCCTGTCCGGCCAGGTGTTCATGGACATGATCTTCACCGGGCTGCCGGGCCTGCCGCCGCCCGGCACCGAGATCGTCACCGACGGGCTCGGCTCGGCGCCCGGCGGCGTCGCCAACATCGCGGTCGCGATGAGCCGGCTCGGGCTGCGGGTCGGGCTGGCGGCGCCGTTCGGCGACGACATGTTCGGCGCCTACCTGTGGAGCACCCTCGCCGAGCAGGAGGGCGTCGACCTCGGGCTGTCGCGGCGGGTGCGCGGCTGGTCGACGCCCGTCACCGTGTCGATGGCCTACGACTCCGACCGCAGCATGGTGACGTTCGCCAAGCCCGTCCCGTCCTCGCCGGACGACCTGGGCGCGCCCCCGCCGGACGCGCGGGCGTGCTTCGTCGACGTCGGCCGCCCGGTGCCGCCTTGGGCGGCGGAGATGCGCGCGGGGGGCACGCTGGTGTTCGGCGACCTCGGCTGGGACCATACCGGCGCCTGGCCGGCCGAGGTCCTCGACCGGCTCGCGCACGTGGACGTGTTCCTGCCGAACGCGGCCGAGGCGATGGCCTACACCCGGACGGACGCCCCGGCGGACGCGGCCGAGGCGCTCGCCGAGCGGGTGCCGGTGGTCGTGGTCAAGCGGGGCGGCGACGGCGCCATCGCGATCGACGGGGAGACGGGGGAGCGGGCCGAGGTCGGGGCGCTGCCGGTGGAGGCGCTCGACCCGACCGGCGCGGGCGACGTGTTCGCCGCCGGGTTCGTGTTCGCCGCGCTCGCCGGGCTACCGCTCGCCGAGCGGCTCCGGTTCGCGAACCTGTGCGCGGGGCTGTCGGTGCGGCACCGCAGCGGCTCGCTCGGCTCGCCGTGCTGGGGCGAGATCGCCGCGTTCGGCGAGTCGGGGGAGGTGTCCGAGGCGGTGCTGGCGGAGTACGCGTTCATCGTCCCGTTCATCCCGGACGCGGCGGACGACTCGCCCGTCCGCGCCGAGCCCACCCTGCGCAAGCAGCAGATGGCGGGCCGCCGGGCCGCGCCGCGGAGGCCGGCCTAGCGGGAGCCGGCGCGGTACTCCTGCGGGCTCACGCCGTGCTCGCGCTTGTACGCGGTGCTCAGCGCGAACGCGGTTCCGTAGCCGACCTGGCGGGCGATGGCGTCGAGCGTCGCGTCGCTCTCGCGCAGCAGGTCGGCGGCCTGCGCGAGGCGGGCGCCGGTCAGGTACGCCATGGGCGGCTCGCCGATCAGCCTGGTGAACCGCTGCGCGAGCGCGGCCCGGGACACCCCGACCTCCGCGGCCAGGTCGGCGACCGTCCACGGGTGCGAGAGGTCGGCGTGCAGGAGCCGCAGCGCGGGGCCGGCGACGGGGTCGCCGTGGGCGCGGTACCAGCCGGGCGCCTCGGCGTCCGGGCGGGAGAACCAGGCGCGCAGGGTCGCGATGAGCAGCAGGTCGAGGAGCCGGTCGAGGACGACGTCCTGGCCGGGCTCGTCCTTGCCGATCTCCTCGCCCAGCACGTCGACGAGCGGCGACTTCCACGTGTCGCCGCGGACGACCGCGATCGGCGGCAGCGCGGACAGCAGCCGCTGGGTCACGGCGCCGCGCATCTGGTAGGTGCCGATCAGCATGACGGTCGTGCCGGCGGGGTCGTTGCCCCAGGCGCGGACGCCGAGGTCCATCGCCTCCGACAGGCTCGTCCCGTCGGGGGTGGTGCAGCGCTGCCCGGGATGGATGACGATCTGCGGCTCGGTCGCCGGGTCGTCGCTGACGGTGTAGGGGTCGGGCCCGCGGAAGATGACCATGTCGCCGGGGCCGACGCGCTGCGGTTCCCCGTCGTCGGGGACGATCCAGGCGTCGTCCCGGACCATGGAGAGCAGCGTCAGCGGCGCCTCGTCCTGGATGCGGATCGACCAGGGCGGGGCGAGGGTCGAGCGGAGCATGAACGCCCCCCGGGCGCGCGGCCCGTCGAGGAGGTCGGTGAGAGCGTCCACGGGTCAAGCGTAGACGCTCGCGTATGGGGGCGAGCTTCTCAACGATGGTCGCTGGAGACGCCCGGCTGTTGACTCGAAGGCATGACGAACACGGCATCCGAGAACGGCCTCACCCTCGTCCTCGGCGGGACCGGCAAGACCGGCCGCCGCGTGGTGGAGCGGCTGGAGGCCCTCGACGTCCCGGTCCGGATGGGCTCGCGGTCGGCGTCCCCGGCCTTCGACTGGCAGGACCGGTCGACCTGGGCGCCCGTCCTGCGGGACGTCGAGAAGGTGTACCTGTCCTACTACCCGGACCTGGCGGCGCCCGGCGCCGCCGAGGCCGTCGCCGCCTTCGCCGCGCGGGCGGCCGGGGCGGGCGTGCGGCGCGTGGTCCTGCTCTCCGGGCGGGGCGAGCCGGAGGCGCGGGAGTGCGAGCGGATCGTCCAGGGCGCCGGCCCGGAGTGGACGGTCGTGCGGGCCGCCTGGTTCGCGCAGAACTTCAGCGAGGACTACCTGCTCGACCCCGTCCGCGCCGGCGAGGTCGTGCTCCCGGCGGGCGACGTGCCGGAGCCGTTCGCGGACGCCGGCGACATCGCGGACGTGGCCGTCGCGGCGCTCACCGGGGACGGGCACGCCGGCGAGGTCTACGAGGTGACCGGCCCGCGCGCGCTCACCTTCGCCGAGGCCGTCGCCGAGATCGGCCGCGCGGCCGGGCGGGAGATCGCCTTCGTCCCGGTGAGCGCGGACGACTACGCGGCCGCCCTCAAGGAGCACGGCGTGCCCGACGAGGTCGCCGGGTTCCTCCTCTACCTGTTCACGACCGTCCTGGACGGCCGCAACGCCCGCCCCGCCGACGGCGTCCGGCGGGCGCTCGGCCGAGCCCCGCGCGACTTCGCCGAGTACGCGGCGGAAGCCGCCGCCAGCGGCGTCTGGAACCTCTGACCCGGAAGTGGGACGACGATGAGAACTGCGTTCGCGGGCGTCTCGGTGACGCTCTCCCTCATCATGGCGGCCGGCATGGCCGGGACGTTCTTCGGCTTCTCGACCGGCGTGATGCCCGGCTTGGACGCGGCGAAGCCGGCATCGGCGATCGACGCGATGCAGGGCATCAACCAGCGCATCCAGAACCCGCTGTTCGTGGCGATGTTCCTGCTGGTACCGGTGCTGGCGATCGCGGCGGGCGTGCTGCTGCTGACCCTGGAGCAGAAGTCGGCGGCGATCCTGTTCTTCGCCGCGGCCGGCGTCTACTTCGCCGGAGCCCTCCTCCCGAGCTTCGCGGTGAACATCCCGATGAACAACGACCTGGACGGCGTGACGATCCCGGCGGACGCCGCCGAGGCCGCGAAGACCTGGTCGGACTACTCAGGCCGCTGGACGGCGTGGAACACCGTCCGCGCGGTGTCCAGCTGGGCGAGCCTCCTCGCGATGAGCCTGGGCGTCTACTACTGGGGCAAGAACGACTGACCATGAGAAGCGGCCCGCTCCCCGCCGGGGGCGCGGGCCGCTTGCCGCGCCGCCCGGCGAGGCCGGGTCCGCGGCGGGCTTACGATCTCTGGATGGGCGGTGTCTACGCGATCAGCGACCTGCACGTGGGGTTCCCGGAGAACCGGGCGTTCGTCGAGGGGCTGCGGCCCGAGTCCGGAGACGACTGGCTGATCGTCGCCGGGGACGTCGCGGAGCGGTTCTCCGACGTCGAGTGGGCGCTCCGCACGCTGCGCGAGCACTTCGCCACCGTGGTCTGGGTCCCCGGCAACCACGAGCTGTGGACGACCGGGAACGACCCGGTGCGGCTGCGCGGCGAGGCCCGGTACCGGCGCCTGGTCGACATGTGCCGCGGCCTCGGCGTCCTGACCCCCGAGGACCCGTACCCGGTGTGGGACGGCGAGGGCGGGCCCGTCACCGTCGCGCCCCTGTTCGTCCTCTACGACTACACGTTCCGGCCGGAGGGGACGTCCACCAAGGAAGAGGCCCTCGCGGTCGCGCACGAGTCGGGCGTCGTGTGCACCGACGAGGTCTACCTGCATCCCGACCCGCACCCGACGCGGGACGCCTGGTGCGACGCCCGCGTCGCCTACAGCGAGAAGCGCCTGGCCGCCCTGGAGCCGGGGACCCGGACCGTCCTCGTCAACCACTGGCCGCTCGTCCGCGAGCCCACCCGCGTCCTGTGGTACCCGGAGTTCGCGCAGTGGTGCGGCACCGAGCGCACCGCCGAGTGGCACGACCGGTTCCGCGCGGTGTCGGTCGTCTACGGGCACCTGCACATCCCCCGGACGATCTGGACCGGCGGCGTCCCGCACATCGAGGTGTCGGTCGGCTACCCGCGCGAGTGGCGCAAATGGCGCGGGTCGCCGCGCGGCCCGCGCCGGATCCTGCCCGACCCCGAGACGAGCTGACCTAGCGGCGGCCGGGCACCATGCCGGCCGCGGCGAGCGACAGCAGCCGCCCGGCCGCCTCCGGCTCCCGCTCGGTGACCGCCGCGATCGCGCCGGTGAGCCACAGGACGTCGGCGAACGCCGCGCCCGCCGGCGCGTCCCCGGCCCGCTGCGCGCGGGCGAACAGCGCCTCGCCCGCCTCGCACATCGCCCGCCGCGCGGCCGCCCCCTCCGGCCGCCCGTCCCGCAGCGACACCACCGCCGACGCGGCCAGCCCCCGGAACACCGTCACCCGCGCCATGAACGTCCGCAGCCAGGTCATCAGCGCCTCGCCGGGCGCGGGCGCGACCATCAGGTCGCGGGCCGCCGCGGCGAGCTCCTCGTAGGCGTCGGCGAGCAGCGCCTCCAGGAGGTGCTGGCGGGTCGGGAAGTGGCGGTAGAGCGTCCCGATGCCGACGCCGGCGGTGCGGGCGACGCCCTCCAGGGACGCGCCGGCCCCCTCGCGCTGGAACGTCTCGCGGGCCGCGGCGAGCAGCCGCGCCCGGTTGCGGCGCACGTCGGCGCGCACCGCGCGGGCGGGGGCCGTCGGCGTGTCGTCGCTGGTCACGTGGGTCCTCGGTCCTTTCCCGGCGGGTATGGGCCTGCGGCGATTCGGGGGGATCCGCGGCTTTGGAACGGTCCCTCGATACTATCCGCGCCGGGCCGCCCGTTCCGCCCCGGGAGGGGCCGGCCCGCCGCGGCCGGTGCCGCGGCGGGCCTGCGCCGACCTGCGCCGACGTCAGGACGGGCCGGGGGAGACGGGCAGCTGCACCCGCCCGCCCGCGGCGCGGAACTCCGCCGCCTTCTCCCGCATCCCGGCGGCGAGGGCCGCCTCGCCGTCCAGCCCGCGCTCGTCGGCGTACCGCCGGACGTCCCGGGTGATCTTCATCGAGCAGAAGTGCGGGCCGCACATCGAGCAGAAGTGCGCGGTCTTCGCCGGGGCCGCCGGGAGCGTCTCGTCGTGGAACGCGCGGGCCGTGTCCGGGTCGAGGGACAGGTTGAACTGGTCCTCCCACCGGAAGTCGAACCGCGCCTCCGACAGCGCGTCGTCCCACGCCCGCGCCCCCGGATGGCCCTTGGCCAGGTCGGCGGCGTGGGCGGCGATCTTGTAGGCGATGACGCCCGCCTTCACGTCCTCGCGGTCCGGCAGCCCGAGGTGCTCCTTCGGGGTGACGTAGCAGAGCATCGCGGTCCCGTGCCAGCCGATCATCGCGGCGCCGATCGCCGAGGTGATGTGGTCGTAGCCGGGCGCGATGTCGGTGGTCAGCGGGCCGAGCGTGTAGAACGGCGCCCCGTCGCACCACTCCTGCTGCAGGTCGACGTTCTCCTTGATCTTGTGCATCGGGACGTGGCCGGGCCCCTCGTTCATCACCTGGTTGCCGTGCTCGGCCGCGATCCGCGTCAGCTCGCCCTGCGTGCGCAGCTCGGCGAACTGCGCCTCGTCGTTGGCGTCCGCGATGCAGCCGGGGCGCAGGCCGTCCCCGAGGGACCAGGTGACGTCGTAGGCGGCGAAGATCTCGCACAGCTCCCGGAAGTGCGTGTACAGGAAGTTCTCCTCGTGGTGCGCGAGGCACCACGCCGCCATGATCGAGCCGCCCCGCGACACGATGCCCGTCTTGCGCCGCGCGGTCAGCGGCACGTACCGCAGCAGGACCCCCGCGTGGACGGTCATGTAGTCGACGCCCTGCTCGGCCTGCTCGATCACCGTGTCGCGGAAGAGGTCCCAGGTCAGCTCCGCGGGGTCGCCGCCCGCCTTCTCCACCGCCTGGTACAGCGGGACGGTCCCGACCGGCACCGGCGAGTTGCGCAGGATCCACTCCCGCGTCGCGTGGATGTCCCGGCCGGTGGACAGGTCCATGATCGTGTCGGCGCCCCACCGGGTCGCCCACGTCATCTTCTCGACCTCGTCCTCGATCGAGGACGCCACCGCCGAGTTGCCGATGTTCGCGTTCACCTTCACGAGGAAGTTCCGCCCGATGACCATCGGCTCGATCTCGGGGTGGTTGACGTTCGCGGGCAGCACCGCCCGGCCGGCGGCCAGCTCGTCCCGGACGAACTCCGGGCGCACGCCCTCCCGCAGCGCCGCGAACTCCATCTCCGGCGTGATCTCGCCCCGCCGCGCGTACGCGCGCTGCGTCACCGCGCCGCCGGTCGCGCGCCGCGGCCGGCGGGGCGGGAAGTCCTCCCGCGCGGGCGCCCGCCGCCCGTCGTCCCCGGGCCGCGCCGGGCGCTCCTCGTACGGCGCGGTGTCGCCCCGCTCGGCGATCCACGCCTCCCGCAGCGCAGGCAGCCCCCGCCGGACGTCGACCTCCTGCGCCGGATCGGTGTACGGCCCCGACGTGTCGTACAGGACGACGACATCGCCGTTGGTCAGCGGCACCTCCCGCATCGGGACCCGGAGGTCCGGCCGCGACCCCTGCAGGTAGGTCTTGCGGGCAGCTGGAACCACACGTTGTGTCATGACGACTCGATCTCTCCCTACGCCGGCATTACCCGGTCAGGTTCATGCGGTCAGCGGCCGTCCCAGCCGCTATCTCAGCCCGGTTCGCCGGGCACCCGCGATCTGTCGCCCCCGACGCTAACCCGCGGCACCCCGGTTGCCGCAACCGCCGCCTCCGGGGTAGAACGCGCCCGCGCGAGGCCCTGAGAGGATCGGGGCATGTTCGACCCTCACCAGGAGTACACGCTGACCCCGGTCGGCCATGTCTCGTCCGCGCTGACCGACCGCGAGTCCGCGCCCAAGCAGGGGACCGAGGGCGCGCCCGAGGCATGGCTGGTCTTCGAGCCGGCCGTGCTCCCGGCGCTGGAGGGCCTCCGCCCGGGCGACCGGGTCTTCGTGCTGACGTGGCTGCACCTGTCGCCCCGGGACGTCCTGCGCGTCCACCCGCGCGACGACCCGTCCACCCCGATGCGCGGGGTGTTCGCGACGCGCTCCCCGGACCGCCCCAACCCGATCGGCCTGCACCCGGTCGAGGTCCTGGAGGTGACGGGCCGCCGCGTCCGCGTCAGCGACCTGGAGGCCCTCGACGGCACCCCGATCGTGGACGTGAAACCGATCCTCGCCTGCGAACCCGGCGGGTAGGCCGCCGGGCCGGGGGAGCGCGGCGGGTTCGCGGTCGCCGCCCGCCTCCCGCCCGCGGCGCGCCGTCAGCCCGCGGTGACGAGGTAGAGCAGGCCCGCCAGCGTCGAGGCCGAGCCGATCTCCCCGCGCGCGGCGCGCGCGGGGACCGACGCCAACGGGACCCACTCGATCCGCTCGGCCTCCACGTCGGTCGGCGCCCCGACCCGCTCGGCGCCGTCCGCCCGGTAGATGTGATAAACGCCATCGTGGACGCCGGGTGACGGCCGCACGTCGAGCAGGTGCCGGACGGTCCCCGCGCGGTATCCGGTCTCCTCGACCAGCTCCCGCGCGGCCGCCTCGCCGGGGTCTTCGCCTGGTTCGACTCGTCCGCCGGGAATCTCCCAACCCCACTGGTCGGTGATGAACCGGTGCCGCCAGATCAGCAGCACCCGGCCCTCCCCGTCGACCGCCGCGACGCCCGCCGCGGGCCGCACCCGCACGAGGTGATGGTCGAACCGGCGCCCGTCCGGGAGTTCGACATCGGCCAGCCGCACGTCCATCCAGGGGCTGTCGTAGACCGACCTCTCCCCGTAGACCGTCCATCTCATGGATGGACGCTATCGGGGCCTTTCAAACCCTTACCGGTAGGGTCAGGATCAAGGGGACCAGGGGAGGCGATCGCGTCGGTGAGCACACTGCAGGAGGCCCCGCAGGACCGGATCTTCACGGTGCCCAACGTGCTGAGCGTGGCACGGCTCGTGGGCGTCCCGCTGTTCCTGTGGCTGGTCTTGGCCGAGGCGGACGGGTGGGCGATCGGCGTGCTGGTGTTCGCCGGCCTGTCCGACTGGCTGGACGGCAAGCTGGCGCGCGCGCTGAACCAGACCAGCAAGCTCGGCACGGTGCTCGACCCGGCCGCCGACCGCCTCTACATCCTCGCCACGCTGATCGGGCTCACCATCCGCGACATCATCCCGCTGTGGCTGGTGGTGCTGCTCGTCGCCCGGGAGTTCGCGATCCTGCCGATCGCGCCGATCGTCCGGCGGCTCGGGTACGGCGGCACGCTGCCCGTCCACTTCATCGGCAAGGCGGGCACCATGTGCCTGCTGTACGCCTTCCCGCTGCTGCTGCTGGGCGACCACGACGGCGGCGCGGCGACCGCGGCGAAGGTCGCCGGCTGGTCCTTCGCCATCTGGGGGACGGGCCTGTACTGGTGGGCGGCCGTCCTCTACTGGACGCAGACGCGGCAACTGGTGCTGGCCGGCCGCGACTCGCCCCCGGCCCCCGGGCCGGACGCCGCGCGCGCACCGGACGACCGGCGCGATCCGGGCGCGGACCCGCCGGCCGGCGACCAGAAGGGAGCTGAGACCCCCCGATGAAGGCCGTCGTGATGGCGGGAGGCGAGGGGACGCGGCTGCGTCCGATGACCGCCAACCAGCCCAAGCCGCTGCTGCCGCTCGTCAACCGGCCGATCATGGAGCACGTGCTCCGGCTGCTGAAGCGGCACGGGTTCACCGAGACCGTGGTCACCGTCCAGTTCCTGGCCGCGCTGATCCGCAACTACTTCGGCGACGGCGAGGAGCTCGGCATGTCGCTGAGCTACGCGACGGAGGAGATCCCGCTCGGCACCGCCGGCAGCGTCAAGAACGCCGAGGAGGCGCTGCGCGACGACCGGTTCCTCGTGATCTCGGGGGACGCGCTCACCGACATCGACCTCACCGACATGGTGCGGTTCCACAAGGAGAACGACGCGCTCGTCACCATCGGGCTGAAGCGGGTCCCGAACCCGCTCGAATTCGGCATCATCATCGTGGACGACGAGGGCCGCGTGCAGCGGTTCCTGGAGAAGCCCACCTGGGGCCAGGTGTTCTCCGACACCGTCAACACCGGCATCTACGTGATGGAGCCCGAGGTCCTCGGACACGTCGCGGAGGGCGAGCCCGTCGACTGGTCGGGGGACGTGTTCCCCAAGCTCCTCGCCGAGGGGGCCCGCCTGTTCGGGTACGTGGCCGACTGCTACTGGGAGGACGTCGGCACCCACGAGAGCTACCTCAAGGCCCAGGCCGACATGCTGTCGGGCCAGGTCGGCATCGAGCTGGACGGCTTCGAGATGTCCCCGGGCGTGTGGGTCGCCGAAGGAGCCGAGGTGGACGCCGAGGCCGTGCTCAAAGGGCCGCTCTACATCGGCGACTACGCGAAGGTCGAGGCGGGCGTCGAACTGCGCGAGTACACCGTCCTCGGCAGCAACGTCGTGGTGAAGGAGGGCGCGTTCCTGCACCGCGCCATCGTCCACGACAACGTGTTCGTCGCGCCGTCCACGAACCTGCGCGGCTGCGTCGTCGGCAAGAACACCGACATCATGGCCGGAGCCCGCGTCGAGGAGGGCGCGGTCATCGGGGACGAATGCGTCATCGAGGCCGAGGCGTACGTCTCCAGCGGCGTGAAGGTCTACCCGTTCAAGACGATCGAGGCCGGCGCGGTCGTCAACACCAGCGTCATCTGGGAGTCGCGCGGGCAGCGCAACCTGTTCGGGCCGCGCGGCGTGTCCGGGCTCGTCAACGTCGAGATCACCCCCGAGCTGGCGGTGCGGCTGGCCTCCGCCTACGCCACCACGCTGAAGAAGGGCTCCACGGTCGTCACCGGACGCGACGTCTCGCGCGCCGCCCGCACCCTCAAACGCGCCGTGAACAGCGCGCTCACCGCCAGCGCCATCAACGTCAACGACCTGGAGGCGACCCCGCTCACCGTCGCCCGGTTCGAGACCGGCCGCGAGGACGCCGTCGGCGGCATCTACATCCGCACCACCCTCGGCGACCCGCAGGGCGTCGACATCCTGTTCCTCGACGCGGGCGGCGCCGACCTGTCCCAGGCGGCGCAGCGCAAGCTGGAGCGCGTCTTCGGCCGCCAGGAGTACCGCCGCGCGTTCCCCGGCGAGATCGCCGAGCTCACCTACCCGCCGCGCGTCGTCGAGACCTACACCCGCGACCTGCTGCGCCGCGTCGACATCCGCGGCGTCCGCGAGGCCGGGCTGAAGATCGTCCTGGACTGCGCGGGCGGCGTCGCCTCCCTCGTCCTGCCGAACCTGCTCGGCAAGGTCGGCGTGGAGGTCCTCACCCGCAACGCCGGGCTGGACGAGGCCAACCCGACCGAGACGCTCGCCGAGCGCATGCGCGACCTGGAGCGCCTCGGCGACCTGGTGTCCTCCTCGCGCGCCGCCTTCGGCGTCCGCTTCGACCCGGTCGGCGAGCGGATCTCCCTGGTGGACGAGAACGGCGAGCTGGTCGGCGACGACCGCGCCCTCCTCGTCATGCTCGACCTGGTCGCGGCCGAGCGGCGCGGCGGCAAGGTGGCGCTGCCGGTGACCACGACGCGGGTCGCCGAGCAGGTGTGCCGGTTCCACGGCGTGCAGGTCGAGTGGACCTCCACCTCCCAGGACGTCCTCACCAAGGCCGCCGCCCAGCCCAGCGTGATCTTCGCCGGGGACGGCCGCGGCGGGTTCCTGATGCCCGAGTTCAGCGGCACCGTCGACGGCATCGCGGCGTTCGTCCGGCTCGTCGGCCTCGTCGCGCGCACCCGCCTGACGCTGTCCCAGATCGACCGCCGCATCCCCGACGCGCACCTGCTGCGCCGCTCCGTCCCGACGCCGTGGGCGGCCAAGGGCAGCGTGATGCGGCACGTCGTGGAGGCCGCCGGGGACCGCACGATCGACACCACCGACGGCGTCCGCGTGGTGGAGGACGACGGCCGCTGGGTGCTGGTCCTGCCCGACCCGGCGGAGGCGGTGACCCACCTGTGGGCCGAAGGGCCCGACGCCGACGCCGCCCAGGCCCTCCTGGAGGAGTGGGCCGCCGTCGTCGAGCGCGCCGGCTCCTGATCCCGCGTCAGTCGGCGGCGGTGTCGTCGGGGTCGCCGGCGGCGATCTCGGCGAGGACGTCCAGGGCGCGCGCCAGGGCGTCCAGGGGCGGGGAGGCGAGGCCGAGCCGGACCGCGCGGGGGGCGGCGGCCGTCCCCACGACGAAGGCGGCGGCCGGGGTCACGGCGATGCCGCGGCGCGCCGCCGCGGCCACGAACGTCTCCGCGCGCCACTGCGCCGGCAGATCCCACCAGGAGAAGTACGAGCACGGCGCGGACCGGGCGTCGGGGACGCGCTCGGCGAGGAGCCTCTGGCGGGCCGCGGCGTCCGCGCGCTTGGCCCGGGCGACCGCCTCCACCGTGCCGTCGGCGATCCAGCCGGCCGCCGCGTCGAGCGCGAAGCGCGCGGGTCCCCATGCGCCCGAGCGCAGCGCCGCGGCGACGGGCCCGGCGAGCGCGGCGGGCGGGACGGCGAACCCCACGCTCAGGCCGGGCGCGAGGCGCTTGGACAGGCTGTCGACCACCACGGTGCGCCGCGCCGCGAGGCTCGCCAGCGGCCGCGGGCCGTCCTCGTCGAGGAACGCCCAGACGCGGTCCTCGATCGCGTGGAGGCCGAGCCGTTCGAGGGCGGCGGCGAGCTCGACGCGGCGCTGCCCCGGCATCGTCGTCCCGGACGGGTTGTGGAGCGTCGGCTGGACGTACAGCGCGCCGAGCGGGGCGGCGCGGTGCGCGTCGGCGAGGGCGTCGGGGCGCAGCCCGTGCTCGTCCCCGGCGACCGGGACGAGCGTGACGCCGAGCCGGGCCGCGATGCCCTTGACCACCGGATAGGTGAGCGCCTCCACGGCGAGCCGCCCGCCGGGCGGCACGAGCGCCGCCACGGCGCCCGCGATCGCCTGCCGGCCGCTCCCCGCGAACAGCACGGAGCCGGGTGCGGGACGCCAGCCGGGCGCGGCCAGGAGGGCCGCCGCGGCCTCCCGGGCGGCGGCGGTCCCCGTGACCCGGCCGGGCCCGAGCGCCGCCTCCAGGACGTCCGGGCGCAGGAGGCGCTCCATCCCCGCGGCGAGCAGCGCGTTCTGCTCCGGCAGCAGGGGCTGGCTCAGCTCCAGATCGACCCGCGCCCCGGCCGGCTCCGCCAGCGCGGGGACGGGCGCGGGCCCGGCCGCGCGGACGAACGTGCCGCGCCCCACCTCGCCCACCACGAGGCCGCGCCTGGCCAGCTCCCCGTAGACGCGGCTCGCCGTGGACACGGCGATGGCGCGCTCGCGGGCGAAGGCCCGCTGCGGCGGGAGCCGGTCACCGGGCCGCAGCCGCCCCGCGGCGATGTCGGCGGCCACCTCGTCGGCGACCCGGCGGAAATCCTCCATGCGCTCCCCACATTGCTCCGACTTCAATGGAAAGTATTGCACCGAGTAAATGCCGAGATCTAGTCTCAGATCAATTCCACTGTTCGGAGTGCAATGATCTCGCTCACCGCCGCCGCGGCCGTGGCCGCCTTCGCCCTCGGGCTCGTCCTGACCCCGGGGCCCAACATGATCTACCTGGTGTCGCGGTCGGTGACGCAGGGCCGCCGCGCCGGGCTCGTCTCCCTCGGCGGCGTCGCCGCCGGCTTCCTCGTCTACGTCGCCGCCGCCACCGCCGGGCTCACCGCCGTATTCACGCTCGTCCCGGCCGTCTACACGGTGATCAAGCTGGCCGGCGCGGCGTACCTGCTCTGGCTCGCCTGGCAGGCGCTGCGGCCCGGCGGCACGACGGCGTTCGCGCCGAAGGAGCTGCCCGCCGACCCGCCGCGCCGCCTCTTCACCATGGGCCTGGTCACCAACCTGCTCAACCCGAAGATCGCGATCCTCTACGTGTCGCTGCTGCCGCAGTTCGCCGACCCCGGCCGCGGGCACATGGCCGTCCAGATCATGCTGCTCGGCCTCCTCCAGATCACCATCGCGATCACCGTGAACGGCCTCATCGTCCTCGGCGCCGGGGGCATCGCCGCGTTCCTCGCGCGCCGCCCCGGCTGGCAGCGCGTCCAGCGCTACCTGATGGGCTCCGTCCTCGCCGGGCTGGCGCTGCAGATCGGCCTGCACCGCCCCGCCACCGCCTGACCGGCGCGGACCCGGTCTCGCCGGCGGCGGCCCGCGCGCTCCCCGGGCTTGCCATGATGGGGCGGTGATCGCACGACGGGACGACCGGCGGCCCGGCGCCTCGACGCCGCTGCTCGCCGACCTGCTCGCCGGGAAGCTCCTCGACCCCGGCTACGCGGAGGCCGCCGCGCGGCGGGCCGCCTCCGCCCCGCCGCGCCGCCTGCGGGGCCCGGGCGTCCTGCTGGTCCTCCTCCTCGCCGGGATCCTGATCGCCGTCGCCGGGGCGCAGGCGCGGCGCGGCGAGCCGGTGGCGGCCGAGCAGCGGGCCCGGCTGATCGACGAGATCCACGCCCGCACCGCCGAGACCGACGGCCTGCAGGACCGCGTGGACCGGCTGCGCGCCCGGACCGAGCGCAGCCGCGCCGCCGCGCTGGCCCGCAGCGACGAGGGCCGCCGGGTGCGCGGCCGGCTGGCGGGCGCCGGCGCCGCCGCGGCGGCGCTGCCCGCCGAGGGCGCCGGAATCGTGGTCACCCTCGCCGACGCCCCGCCCGCCGCGCGGCACCCCGCCGCCGAGAGCGGCCGGGTCTATGATCAGGACCTCCAGGTGCTGGTCAACGGGCTCTGGGCGGCGGGCGCCGAGGCCATCGGCGTGAACGGGCGGCGGCTCACGTCCACCACCGCGATCCGCGCGGCCGGCGAGGCGATCCTGGTCGACTACCGGCCGCTCACCGGCCCCTACGCGGTGACGGCCCTCGGCGACCCGGACGGCCTGCGGGACGCCCTCGAAGGCTCGCCCGCCGACCGGCGCCTCGCCGCGCTGCGCGACCGGTACGGCATCCGGTACGAGGTGCACCGCACGTCCGGAGCGCGGCTGCCCGGCGCGGGGACGCTCCGCCTGCGCTACGCCGCCCCCGCCCCGCAGGACGGCCAATGACCAGCGAACCACCGACCGCGCGACGGGTGCGCGCGCGGTGCACAGCCGCACGGCCGGCCCGCTCCCGGCCGGCCGGCAGCCGCCAGGGGAGCGGGGGAGGGGTGAGCCCGGCGTGATCGCGTTGATCGGCCTCGTGATCGGGGTGGTGCTGGGGCTGATGCTGCAGCCGGACGTGCCGCTGTGGCTGCAGCCCTACCTGCCCATCGCGATCGTGGCGGCGCTCGACGCCATGTTCGGCGGCGTCCGGGCGCGGCTGGAGGGGATCTTCGACGAGAAGGTCTTCGTGGTCTCGTTCGTCGGCAACACCGTCATCGCCGCGCTGATCGTGTTCTTCGGCGACCAGGTCGGCGTCGGCTCGCAGCTGTCCACCGGCGTCGTGGTCGTGCTCGGCATCCGGATCTTCTCCAACGTGGCCGGGATCCGGCGGAAGCTGTTCGGCGCATGACCGGGAGTGAGCGGGAAGCGCGCCCGGAGGGGCTGCGGGGGCTCCTCGCGCTGTTGCGCCCGCGGGTCACCGCCGGGCAGATCGCGGGCGGCCTGCTGTGCCTCGTCCTCGGGTTCGCGGTCACCGCGCAGGTCCGGTCGACGCAGCGGGACTCCACGTTCGCCACCGCGCGGCAGGACGAGCTCGTGGGGATCCTGGCCGATCTGGGTCAGCGGTCCGAGCGGCTGCGGGCCGATCTGCGCGACCTGGAGGCGACCAAGGCCGGGCTGGAGCGGGACGCCGCGGGCGGCAGCGCCCTGGAGGAGGCCCGCGAGCGGGCGACCACCTACGGCCTCCTCGCCGGGACGCTCCCCGCCGAGGGCCCCGGCATCGAACTGCTGATCAGCGACCCCGGGGACCGCGTCAAGGCGATCGACCTGCTGGACGCGCTCCAGGAGCTGCGGGACGCCGGCGCCGAGGTCGTCCAGGTGAACGATGTCCGCGTCGGCGTCGACACCTACTTCATGGACGACCGCAACGGCGTCCGGATCGACGGGCGGCTGCTCTCCCTCCCGTACCGCTTCCTCGCCATCGGCGACCCCCACACGATGACCACCGCGCTCAACATCCCCGGCGGCCTCGTCAGGACGCTGCGCGGAGCGGGGGCGACCGTCCTGATCACCCCGCGCGCGAAAGTGGCCGTCGGCGCGGTACGGTCTCCCTAGAGGGAACGGGGGGAACGGCAAACCGGACGGCCGGCCCATGCGTCGTGATCGGGGCGGGTCCGCGCGGCGGCGTAGACCTGCGATCATCGACGAATGTAGTTTGGTCCAGCCGGTTCACCGTTCCAGTTGACCCCTCGGGCAATACCCGCTTAAGTTGCGGCGACCGTCGCCGTGCGCGGGCGGTGAGCAGGACCGTGGCCGGGGGCGGGTCCCCGGCGTGGGTTGGGTGAAGGATGCGCGTGGCGCAGGCGGCTCCCGCTGCGGCGGGGCGCCCGCATGCGGCACGCCGATGGTAGGAGGCCGAGCCGATCGATGCCGAGCGTCTACTGCACGCAGTGCGGTCACGCCAACCCGGATGATGCCCGCTTCTGCTCGAACTGCGGCACTCCGCTGACCCGGAGTCCGGCCGCTCCGCCGCCGTACCGCGAGTCGCCCGGCGAGTCCACGTCCACGATCTCCATCGGCGGGTTCGAGGCGCTGGACACCGACACGGGCGCCGAGGAGCAGGCCGGCCCCGACCAGATGGCGATGGAGGCGCTGCCCCCCGGCACCGCCCTGCTCGTCGTCAAGCGCGGCCCGAACGCCGGCAGCCGGTTCCTGCTCGACAAGGACCGCACGTCCGCCGGGCGCCACCCCGAGAGCGACATCTTCCTGGACGACGTCACCGTGTCCCGGCGGCACGCCGAGTTCACCCGCCAGGGCGGCACCTTCTCCGTCCGCGACGTCGGCAGCCTCAACGGCACCTACGTCAACCGGCAGCGGATCGACCAGGCCGGCCTGTCCGGCGGCGACGAGGTGCAGATCGGCAAGTTCCGGCTGGTGTTCCTGACGAACCCGGCGCACGGCTGACGGAACGGGAGGGGCGTTGAACGCGGAGCCTGCCCGGTCCCCGATGACGATCGGGGACGTCCTCGGGCTGCTGCGGCCCGAGTTCCCCGACATCACCATCTCCAAGATCAGGTTCCTGGAGTCCGAGGGGCTCGTCGAACCGCGCCGCAGCCCCTCCGGCTACCGCAAGTTCTGCGACGCCGACGTGGAGCGCCTCCGGTTCGTCCTCACCGCGCAGCGCGACCACTACCTGCCGCTGCGCGTGATCCGCCGGTATCTGGAGGCCCGCGACCGCGGTGAGAGCGTCCCCCCGCTCGGCGCTCGCGAACCGTCCCGGCGCCGCCCCCGCACCCTCGTGGCCGCCGACACCACCGCCCCCGACCCCGCCGTCCGGCTGACCCGCCGCCAGCTCCTGGACGGCGCCGGCATCGACGAGGCGCTCCTCACCCGCCTGGAGGAGTACGGCCTCGTCCACCGCACCGGCGCCCACTACGAGGGCGACGCCCTCGGCATCTGCCGGATCGCCGCCGCGCTCGGCGAGTTCGGCTTCGAGGTCCGGCACCTGCGGGCCGTCAAGGCCGCCGCCGACCGCCAGGTCGCCCTGATCGAGCAGATGGTCGCCCCGCAGCTGCGCCGCCGCGGCCGCGGCGCCCACGAGGAGGCCGCCGAAACCGCCCGCGAGATCGCCGCGCTGTCGGTCAAGCTCCACGCCGCCCTGGTCAGCGCCGGGCTCAGCGAAAGCCTCGACCACTGATCATGCCCGCCGCGGAGGATTTTCCCGCCCCGGCGGCGCGACGAGCTGTCCGGCCCTGGGTGTACGTTGGCTACATGGTTCGGTCAGGAATCGATCCGCTGCGAGTGGTGATCGAGAACGCGAGAACCAGCAGGGAGCCGCTGTGAAGCAGATGGAGGTCGTCGGCGTCCGGGTCGAGATGCCCTCCAATCAGCCGATCGTCCTGTTGAAGGAGACGGAGGGCGATCGCTACCTGCCCATCTGGATCGGGGCGGTCGAGGCGACCGCGATCGCCTTCGCGCAGCAGGGGGTGCTGCCCGCCCGGCCGCTCACCCACGACCTGTTCCGCGACGTCCTGGACGCCCTCAGCGTCCAGCTCCGCACCGTGAACATCACGGCCCTGCGCGAGGGGATCTTCTTCGCCGACCTGATCTTCTCCAACGGCGTCGAGGTGAGCGCCCGCCCGTCCGACTCCATCGCCCTGGCCCTGCGCACCGGCGCCACCATCTTCGCCAGCGAGGACGTCCTCGAAGAGGCCGGCGTCGCCATCCCCGACGAGCAGGAGGACGAAGTGGAGAAGTTCCGCGAGTTCCTCGACACGATCTCCCCGGAGGACTTCGGCCGCGCCGGATAGCCCGCCGCCCCCAGCCCTCTGATCGCAGCTCGCCGGCCCCGGTTTCCCGCCCGCCCGGGGTGACGGCGCCAGGGAACCCCTGATCCCCGCCCCTCCCTCTTTCCGGCTCAGCCCGAGACAGAACCCGCGCGGTCGCAGTGGGGCTCCTGTGCACCTCGTTCAGGGCTCGCCGCCGCGGCCTGGAGCCGAAGCCGCCCGCGCAAGGGCGGTTGGTGGCGGCTTGGGGGAGGTTTGTCATAAATGCCACATCGTCCTGGAGCTGGTGGTTTTTGACGGCGGCCCATCGGGGTAGGAGTGCACAGGTGGCGGAGGTGCGCAGTTTGCCCACGTGAAGCCGGTTCATCCGGGCATGCGACGCGCCGACGGTGAACGTTGACCACACCCTGACCGGCACCTACCGTGCTGGTGGAACACCCGTGGTGTAATTCGTCAAACCCCCTTGACGAACCGCCACGGGATGATAGAAGCCGGAGGTCCGCGTGGCGGTGAGCAGCGGCGAGGGCAAGGCGACCCCCGACAGGCACATGGCGTCCCGCCGTGCCGGAGAGCAGGGCCTGCTCTTCGACACGCAGGTGTCCGTGCCGCCGGAGGATGTCGGCTACCGCGGCCCGACGGCGTGCGCCGCGGCGGGGATCACCTACCGGCAGCTCGACTACTGGGCGCGGACGAAACTGGTGGAGCCGAGCGTGCGCGCCGCGCAGGGCTCGGGCAGCCAGCGGCTGTACAGCTTCCGCGACATCCTGGTGCTCAAGGTCGTGAAGCGGCTGCTCGACACCGGCGTGTCGCTCCAGCAGATCCGGACGGCCGTCACGCACCTGCGGGATCGCGGCGTGCGGGACCTCGCGCAGATCACCCTGATGAGCGACGGCGTCAGCGTCTACGAATGCACGTCGGCGGACGAGGTCGTCGACCTCCTCCAAGGCGGCCAGGGCGTGTTCGGCATAGCGCTCGGACGCGTCTGGCAGGAGGTCGAGGGCAGCCTCGCCGAACTCCCCGGGGAACGGGCCGCCGCGGACCCTCCCCACCACCCCCACGATGAGCTCGCCAACCGCCGGCGGGCGCGCCGCACCGGCTGACGCTCAGAGCGCCTCCTTGCGCTGCAGGTAGGCGAACGCCCCCCAGCCCGGCAGCACCGGCAGCCAGAGAGTGAAGAGCCGGTACAGAAGGACCGCGGACGTCGCCGTCTCCGCGGAGAGCCCCGAGATCGTCAACGCGAGGGTGAGAGCGCCCTCCACGGCGCCCAGGCCGCCCGGCGTCGGCGCCGCCGAACCCACGGCGTTCGCGGTGAGGAACACCAGCACCACCGTCGTCCACGGCAGCGAACCGCCGAACGAGCGGATCGAGGAGTCCAGGCACAGGACGAACGCGAGCGTGAGCAGCACCGTGCCGCCGATGCCGGTGAACAGCTTCGTCGGGGACTGGAGCACGTCCACCAGCCGGGGGACCACGCCCGAGAACATGCTCTTCAGCCGCGACGTGACCACGCGGCGGACGCGGGGCACCGTCAGCGTCAGGCCGGCCAGAAGCCCCAGCGCCAGCACCGCGATCACGATCGTCCGGGACGGCGCCAAGTCCTGCGTCGCCTTCGCGGTCGAGCCGGTGAGGAACCCGAACAGGACGAGCAGCAGGATGTGCGTGACCATCCCGACCAGCTGCGACGCCCCCACGCTCGCCACAGCGAGCGCCGGCCGCACCCCCGAGCGCTGCAGGAAGCGGGTGTTGACCGCCACGCCGCCCACCGCGGCGGGCGCGACGAGCTTCACGAACGACGCGGCGACCTGCACCAGGACCGTCCGGCCCAGCGGCAGGCGCTCCGGGACGAAGCCCATCAGCATGAACGCCGCCGCGACATAGCTGAGCACCGCCGCGCCGAGGGCCGCGGCGACCCAGTGCCAGCTCGCCGTGGCCGCCAGGTAGCCGACGTCCAGGCTGGTCACCTGCGGGATGACGATGTACGCGGCGAACGACAGGGCCACCACGCTGACGATCGTGCGGGGCCGGAACCGCTCCAGCCGCGCCGGCGCCGCCTCGACCTCCGGCTTCAGCCGGACGATCTGCTCCCGGATCCGGGTCAGCAGCTCCCGGTCGCGCCGCAGCGCCTGCCGCGTCGTCCGGGACAGCGCCACCCGCTGCAGCAGCGGCACCGCCCCGCCGAGCGCCTCCTCGCCGAGCACCGACGCGGCGGTCCGCACCGCCCGCTCCGGCCCGGCCCGCAGCGCCAGCGTGGTGAGCAGCTGCGCCAGATCGAGCCGCAGCGCCAGATCGCCCGCCGCCGTCTCCCCGGCGCGCAGGTCGGTCACGTAGGCGAGGCCGTCCTCGCCGATCAGCAGCGCCCCGTCCTGCAGCCGCCGGTGCGCGAGCCGGCCCCCCTGCATCGCCCGGAACTGCCGCCATATGTCGGTGAGCAGCTCGTCGGTGACCTCCTCGTCGGGGACGTCGCCGAGCCGCCGCCCCGGCACGTGCTCGTAGGCCAGCAGCGCCGCCTCCGTGCCGACCTCGCAGGTGCCGGCCAGCCGCGGGGTGCGGGCGCCCGCCGCGTCCACCGCGTACGCCATCAGCGACTCCTGCTCCAGCGACCGGCGCAGCGACCGCAGCGTCCGCCCGCTGGTGGCGCCGCGCAGCCGCAGCAGCCGCCAGATCCGGTACAGCAGCCCGGCGGTCTGCTGGTCGCGGTCCAGGACGCGGACCTCCAGGTCCCAGTCGCCGTGGACGCCCCGGCAGGCGGGCGGGCGGGCGCCGTACCCGCCGCCGCCGGGCGCGAGGACGACGCCGTAGCGGCGCCCGTCCTCGGTGTCGTCGGAGGGCTCGTCGAGCCGCGCGCCCCGCTTCGGCCGCAGCCCGAGCCGCTCCAGCGACGCCACCACCGCCCGGCCCGCCGGCCGCGGGTTCGGCGTGCCGACCGCGTACAGCGTGCCGTGCCCGATGGCGCGGCCGAGGCAGTAGGTGGCGGCGAGCGCGGCGACGGAGGCGTAGGACGCGGTGAGCCCGGTCAGCGCCGCCAGCCCGATCATGGTCCAGGTCGCGGCCTGCCAGCGGGCGCGGCCCGCCATCCCGACCGCGCTCACGAACGCGATCACGGGCGCGATGTCGGTGTGCACGGGCGCGGTCTCGGTGCCGCCCCAGATCAGCGAGTCGAGCACGCCGCCCGGTGCCGCCCGCACCACCAGGTCGTCCAGGCCCACCGTGATCCCGAACGCGATCACGGCGGCGAGCAGCGCGATCGCGACGCGCGTCCCGTCCTTGCGGAACAGCCGCTCGACGGCGAACGCGATCGGCACCGCCAGCACCCCGAAGCTCGACACCAGCGTCGCCAGCGTCAGCAGCAGCCGCGGCGCGTGCGCGGTGCCCTCCGCGATGTCGGTCTGCAGGCCGTGCGTGGTCTGCTGCGCGATCGACACCAGCAGCATCACCGCCGCCAGCCCCACCACCGACGCCGCGAACCTGATCGCGTCGGACGGCCGGCGGATCCGGTCGGGCTGGGCGGGCTCGTCGACGGGCACGCCGGCGGTCGCGCCGTGCCGCGGGCGCACCGTGCCGTCGTGGGTCTGTGTCACGCCGTACCGCCGCCCTGACCGTCCGCCATCGTGATCAGCGTCCCAGAATCCGGGGCGCGGCGTCGAGTGCCGTCCCGGCCCCCGGCCGGTCGCGCGTGCACCTCGCAGCCCCATCTCCGTCCCCGTGGCCCGAGGTCCGTCTTGTCCCAGGTGAGTGAGCACATCGTACCGGCCGGTACCACCCGGGGCGGTGGGGACGGCACCCGTGTCCGCGCGGGGGAGGCCCCCACCCGCCGGGGCCCGGGACGACCGCCCGGACCCGGCTTTGGGTAGGGTTTCGTCAGGACATGCCGTCGACCCTGGGCGGGAGAGACCCCGTGCAGCCAGCGCGGGGCGCCGAAGGGGCAACCTCCCCGGAACCTCTCAGGCAAAAGGACCGCTCGGGCGAGGCACCTCTGGAAAGCAGGCGTCGATCCCCGCGGGCGGGGAAGGCGGCTCACCGAAGGGGAAATCCCGCCGCGCGGGTGAAGCTCTCAGGTGCCGATGACAGAGGGGGAGACCTGCCGCCGGCCCGCGCCGGCGGCGGACCTGAGCGACCGCAGCAGCCAGGAGGCTCTCCATGACCGCCCAGTTCTTCGCCCCCGTGGCCGCGCCGCAGCGGCCGCGCGCCGTGTTCGCCGACCGGCACATCGGCCCCGGCCCGGACGACCACGCCCGGATGCTGGCCGCCATCGGCTACTCCGGCGCCGAGGCGCTGATCGACGCCGCGGTCCCCGCCGCGATCCGCACCGGCCGCCCGCTGGACCTGCCGCCCGCGCTCAGCGAGTCCGCCGCGCTGGACCGGCTCCGCGAGCTGGCGTCCCGCAACACCGTGCTGACGTCCATGATCGGCCTCGGCTACCACGGGACGACCACCCCCGGCGTGATCATGCGGAACGTCCTGGAGAACCCCGGCTGGTACACCGCCTACACGCCCTACCAGCCGGAGATCTCGCAGGGCCGGCTCGAGGCGCTGCTGAACTTCCAGACCGTGGTCGCCGACCTGACCGGGCTGCCCGTCGCGAACGCCTCCCTGCTGGACGAGGGCACCGCCGCCGCCGAGGCGATGGCCCTCGCGCACCGCGTGTCCAAGCGCAAGGAGCCCGGGACGTTCCTCGTCGACGCCGACGCGCTCCCGCAGACCGCCGAGGTCATCCGGACCCGGGCGGTCCCGCTGGGCATCGAGGTGGTGACCGCAGACCTGTCCGAGGGGCTGCCGGACGGCGACTTCTTCGGCGTCCTGCTGCAGTACCCGGGCGCGTCCGGGGCCGTCCGCGACCTGGCGCCGGTCATCGCGCAGGCGCACGAGCGCGGCGCGAAGGCGGTCGTGGCCGCCGACCTGCTGGCGCTGACGCTGCTGCGCCCGCCGGGCGAGTCCGGCGCCGACATCGCCGTGGGCTCCGCGCAGCGGTTCGGCGTCCCCTACGGCTTCGGCGGCCCGCACGCCGGCTACATGGCGGTCGGCGAGGGCATCCAGCGGCAGCTGCCCGGACGCCTCGTCGGCGTGTCCGTCGACGCCGACGGCGCGACCGCCTACCGGCTGGCGCTGCAGACCCGCGAGCAGCACATCCGCCGCGAGAAGGCCACCAGCAACATCTGCACCGCCCAGGTCCTCCTCGCCGTGATGGCGGGCATGTACGCCGTCTACCACGGCCCGGAGGGGCTGGCCGCGATCGCGCAGCGCGCGCACCGCCGCGCCGCCGAGATCGCCGCCGGGCTGCGCGCCGCCGGCGTCGAGGTCGTGCACGGCGCGTTCTTCGACACCGTCCTCGCCCGCGTGCCCGGACGGGCCGCCGAGGTCGTCGCCGCGGCCCGCGAGCGCGGGATCAACCTGCGCCAGGACGGCCCCGACCGCGTCGGCGTCGCCTGCGACGAGACCACGCTGCCCGAGCACGTCGCCGCCGTCCTCGACGCGTTCGGCGCCGCCCCCGCCGGCGACGCCGCCGAGGCGATCCCGGACGCGCTGCGCCGCGAGAGCCCCTACCTCACCCACCCGGTCTTCCACGCGCACCGCTCCGAGACCGCGATGCTGCGCTACCTGCGCCGCCTCCAGGACAAGGACGTCGCGCTCGACCGGTCCATGATCCCGCTCGGCTCCTGCACGATGAAGCTGAACGCGACCGCCGAGATGGAGCCGATCACCTGGCCGCAGTTCGCGGACATCCACCCGTTCGCGCCCGTCGACCAGGCCGCCGGCTACCTCGAGCTGATCGGCGAGCTGGAGGACGCCCTCGCCGAGATCACCGGGTACGCGAAGGTGTCCGTCCAGCCGAACGCGGGCTCGCAGGGCGAGCTGGCCGGGCTCCTCGCGATCCGCGGCTACCACGCGTCCCGCGGCGAGGAGCACCGCGACGTCTGCCTGATCCCCTCCTCGGCGCACGGCACCAACGCCGCCAGCGCCGCCATGGCCGGGATGCGCGTCGTCGTCGTGAAGTGCGACGAGGGCGGCAACGTGGCGCTGGACGATCTGCACGCCAAGATCGACGAGCACCGCGGCCGGCTCGCCGCGATCATGGTGACCTACCCGTCCACGCACGGCGTCTTCGAGGAGACGATCACCGAGGTGTGCGGCGCCGTCCACGAGGCGGGCGGCCAGGTCTACGTCGACGGCGCCAACCTGAACGCGCTCGTCGGCCTCGCCCGCCCCGGCGAGTTCGGCTCGGACGTCTCGCACCTCAACCTGCACAAGACGTTCTGCATCCCGCACGGCGGCGGCGGGCCCGGCGTCGGCCCGATCGGCGTCCGCGAGCACCTCGTCCCGTTCCTGCCGAACCACCCGCTCCGGGCGGAGGCGGGCCCGGAGACGGGCGTCGGCCCGGTCTCCGCGGCCCCGTGGGGGTCGGCGGGCATCCTGCCGATCTCCTGGGCCTACATCGCCATGATGGGCCCGGACGGCCTGCGCGCCGCCACCGAGGGCGCGATCATCGCCGCGAACTACCTCGCCGCGCGGCTCGCCCCGCACTACCCGATCCTCTACACCGGACGGAACGGCCTGGTCGCGCACGAGTGCATCGCCGACCTCCGCAAGATCACCAAGGAGACGGGGATCACCGCCGAGGACGTCGCCAAGCGCCTCATCGACTACGGCTTCCACGCCCCGACGCTCTCCTTCCCCGTGGCCGGCACGCTGATGATCGAGCCCACCGAGTCCGAGGACCTCGCCGAGCTCGACCGCTTCTGCGACGCCATGATCGGGATCCGCCGGGAGATCCAGCGGGTCGCCGACGGCTCCTACGACCGCGAGGACAACCCGCTCAAGAACGCCCCGCACACCGCCGCCTGCCTGCTCTCCGACGACTGGAAGCACCCCTACACCCGCGAGGAGGCCGCCTACCCCGTCCCGTCCCTGCGCGAGGGCAAGTACTGGCCCCCCGTCCGCCGGATAGACCAGGCCTACGGCGACCGCAACCTGGTCTGCTCCTGCCCGCCGCCCGAGGCGTTCGAGGACTGACCGGCCCGCCCCCTGGGCGAATTCATGATCTTGAAGGGGGTTTCGGGGTGTCGTCGCGGGACGCGGCGGGGCCGGGTCGCTAGTCTCGGTGCGGACTTCCAGGAGCCGCAGAGGGCAGAGGCCGATGAGCGAGTTGCCGGACGAGACGTCCGACCCGGCGCGGATGTGCGAGGAGGCCCGGAGCCTCGCCGAGAACGGCGAGGCGGGGCGGGCGGCGCTGCTGTTCGAGAAGGTGCTGGGCATGGGCGAGACGCCGTGCCGGGCGCAGGCGGCGCTCGGGCTCGCCGTCGTCCTCGACGACGCGGGGGAGGTGGAGCGGGCCAGGGAGGCCGACCGGGCCGCGATCGCCACCGCCGACCCGGAGTACGGGCCGCGCGCCGCCTACCATCTGGCGCTGACCTATGAGCGGGCGGGCGAGCCGGAGGCGGCGGTGCCCGCGTGGGGCGCGGTGGTCGACTTCGGCAACCCCGCCTACCTGCCGCCCGCCCACCTGGCCCTGGCCCGCATCGCCGACGACGCCGGCGACTTCGACGCGGCGCGGGACCACTGGGAGTCGGCGATCGGGACGGGCGACGCCGAGTACGGGCCGCTCGCCGCGCACGACCTGGCGCAGCGGCTGCTGGAGCGCGGCGACCCGGCGCGGGCGCAGCGGATCCTGGCGGCGGGGCTGCGGCTGATCGACCGGGACGCCGCCCCGTACGCGTACGCGCGGCTCGCCGTCGCGCTCGGCATCTCCTACCTCGACCAGGCGATCGGCGCGTTCGGCGCGGCGCTGGCGGCGGAGCCGTCCGACCCGGAGGCCGGCCCGCTGGCCACCGAGCTGCTGGCGCGGACGCTGCCGCTGCGCGGGCGGGGCGCCGAGGCGGGCGAGGTGTGGCGGCGCGGGCTGGGCGACCCCGGCATCGCCCCGCAGGTGCGGGCGAGGCTTCGCCGCGACTTCGCCGAGGACGACGACGGCCTGTGGTGGGAGCCGGTCGTGGAGCAGGCCGTGTCGGACGGGACGCTTCCCGCGCTCGCCGGGGAGGCGTTCGGCGCGCTCGACCACATGTACTCGCTGCTCGCCGTCCGGTACGCCGAGGGGCGGGGGGACGAGACCCACGAGCTCCTCGGCGGCGCGGTCCGCGTCCCGGACGGCTACCCGTGGGGGCCGCTGCTGCACGAGAGCTTCGCCGAGCGGCTCCGCCTGGCGATGGGCGGGCCGGACGCCTAGCCGGCGATGGCGCGCTCGGCGATCACCTTCGTGATGCGGGCGCGGACGAGGTACTCGGTGGGGACGGCGTTGCGCGCGCCGAACTCCTCGGCCCGGCCGGCGCCCATGTAGCGGCCGCCGATGGCGGTGGCCCAGCGGCGCATCTCCGCCAGGTCCTCGATGAGCGTCGCCTCCGCCTGGAGCTGCACGTACGAGAACGGCGGGGTCTGGTCGTCCACGCAGATCGACAGGCGCGGGTCGCGGGCGAGGACGCGCCCCTTGACGGAGCCGCGGCCGGTGTTGAACAGCACGTCGTCGCCGTCGAGGACGAACCAGATCGGCGTGACGTGCGGGGAGCCGTCCCTGCGGGTGACGGCCGCCTTGCCGGTGCGGGTGCCCTCCATGACGAACGCGCGCCACTCGCTGTCGGTCATCTTCTCCATGCGGCCAGTCTTCCGCAAAGGTCGCCGGGGGCGCCCGCTACGGTGGCCGGTATGGAGGTCGCGACGGCGCACGGGCCCGCCGAGGTGGTGCTGGACGAGGTGGAGGGCCCGGCGTTCCTGCTGGTCCTGACGCACGGGTCCAACGGGAGCGTGGAGGCGCCCGACCTGCTCGCCGTGCGGGACGCGGCGCTCGGGCTCGGCGGCGCGGTCGCTCGGGTGACCCAGCCGTTCCGGTTCGCGGGCCGCAGGGCGCCCGGCCCGCCGGCCAAGCAGGACGCGGCCTGGCTGGAGATCGTCGTGCCGCTGCGGGAGAGGTTCGCGGGCGTCCCCCTCGTGCAGGGCGGCCGCAGCAACGGCGCACGGGTGGCGTGCCGCACGGCGGCTCCGGCCGGAGCGGCGGGCGTGGTGGCGCTGGCGTTCCCGCTGCACCCGCCGGGCAGGCCGGACAGGACGCGGGTGGGGGAGCTGCGTTCGGCGGGGGCGGAGGTCCTGGTCGTCAACGGCGACCGCGACCCGTTCGGCGTGCCGGACGAGGCGGACGCCGCGCACGTGGCGGTGCTGGCGGGGGAGCGGCACGACCTGAGCCGGGACCCCGCCGCGGTCGGCCGTGCGGTGGAGCCGTGGCTGCGCAAGTGGGCGGCGCGCTGACGTCCGCCGGACATGCGAACGGCCCGTCCGCGGACGGGCCGGCGGGCCGGGAGGCCGGTGGCTCCGGGCCCGGTGCGGGCCCGGAGGTCGGACGGTGGTGGGCGTTGCCCCCGAGGATGATCACCCGTTTGAACTAGTCCCCCGTGGAGACCGCTCAAGCGGCGGACGGCGCCTGCAGGTCCGTCGGCCGGTGCGGCGCGATGACTCCCCCGTCGGGCAGCAGCTCACCGGTGTCCTCGAAGAGCACGACGCCGTTGCACAGCAGGCTCCACCCCTGCTCGGGGTGCGAGGCCAGCGTCCGGGCGGCGTCGCGGTCGGGTGCGTCGTGCGAGGGACAGGGCGGCTGGTGCGGGCACATGGCGTGCCTCCGGTCTCAACTACTGGTCGGTCGTGGTGCTTTCCTTAATTGACGCACCCCAGTGTGGAGTGGTTCGCACCCATCGGCTATAGCCCGTTGGGACGGTTGTCCGTTGGTACCGGAGTACCGGTCGGATGTGACCACCCTCACTCCGTGGTGCCAGGCATAGGGTCCCTCCCTCGAGATAACGGATGAAGAACGACACGCCGACGGGTCGGAAACCCCTACGATGGCGCACGGGGGAAACGCCTTACGGCGTAGGGGGAGTGAGGCCGATGCGGGTCGCTTTGTCCGTTGCGTGCTTCGATGACGCTCTGTTCCCCGATACGGGGAGGGCCGTTACCGTCCTTTTGGAACGTCTCGGCCATGACGTGGTATTCCCCTCGGGGCAGACGTGCTGCGGGCAGATCCACTGGTCGGCGGGCTACCACCGCGAGGCCGCCGATCTGGCCCGCGCGTACACCGCGGCGTTCGAGGGCGCCGGCGTCGTGGTGGCGCCGTCGGCGTCCTGCGCCGCCGCCGTCCGGGACGCCTACCCGCGGATCGCGCGCGCGGCCCGCGACCCCGGCCTGGCCCGCGCCGCCGCGGGCCTCGCCGTCTACGAGCTGACCGAGTTCCTCGTGGACGTCCTCGGGGTCACCGACGTCGGCGCGTACTTCCCGCACCGGGTCGCCTACCATCCGTCCTGCCAGTCCCTGCGGGCGCTGAGGCTCGGCGACCGGCCGCTGCGGCTGCTGCGCGCGGTGAAGGGCCTCGACCTGGTGGAGCTGCCGGGCGCGGAGGAGTGCTGCGGGTTCGGCGGCGCGTTCGCGCTGAAGAACGCCGACGTGTCGGTCGCGATGGTCGCCGACAAGGTCGGGCGCATCCGCGGCACGGGCGCGGACGTGGTGTGCGCCGTCGACGACTCCTGCCTCGCCCACATCGGCGGGGCGCTGTCCAGGCTGCGCGCCGGCGTCCGGACCGCGCACCTGGCCGAGATCCTCGCCGCGACGGGGCCGTCGTGACCGCCGCGCCGCCGGGCGGGCCGGTCCCGCCGCCGATGCCGAAGTTCGCCGCCGCGGCCCGTCCCGCGCTGGCCGACACCGGACTGCGCCGCAACCTGCGCCGCGCCACCGCGGCGCTGCGCGAGCGGGCGGCCGCGGCGTCCGCCGAGCCCGCCGACTGGGAGGAGCTGCGCGAGGCGGGCCGCGCCATCGGCGACGACGCGCTCCGCAACCTCGACGTCCACCTGGAGGAGCTGGAACGGGCCGTCACCGAGGCGGGCGGCACCGTGCACTGGGCGGCCGACGCGGCCGAGGCCCGCCGCGTCGTCGCCGGCCTGGTGCGGGAGGCCGGCGCCGCGGAGGTCGTGGCGGCGTCGTCGCTCGCCCTCCGGGAGATCGGCGCCGCGGGCGCGCTGGCCGCGATGGGGGTGACGGTCCGCGAGACCGCCGTCGCGGACCTGGCCGCCCGGCTCGGCGGGGACGAGGCGTCCCATCCGCTGTCGGCGGCCGCGCACCGCGACCGCGCGCAGATCCACGAGCTGTTCCGGCGCGCGATGCCCGCCGCCGGGCCGGACCTGCCCGGCGACCCGGAGGCGCTCGCCGCCGCGGCCCGCGCCCACCTGCGCGAGCCGTTCCTGCGCGCCCGCGTCGCGATCACCGGCGCGAACTTCCTGGTCGCCGAGAGCGGCACGGCCGTCGTGGTGGAGTCCGAGGGCAACGCGCGGATGTGCCTGACCCTGCCGGAGACGCTGATCTGCGTCGCCGGCATCGACAAGGTCGTCCCGGCGTGGGACGACATGGAGGTGTTCCTCCAGCTGCTCCCGCGCGCGTCGACCGGCGACCGGATGACCCCGTACGTGTCGACGTGGACGGGGGTGACGCGGGGCGACGGGCCGAGCGCGTTCCACCTCGTCCTGCTCGACAACGGCCGCACCCGCGCGCTCGCGGACGAGGTGGGGCGCGCCGCGCTGCGCTGCATCCGCTGCTCGGCCTGCCTGAACGTCTGCCCCGTCTACGAGCGCACGGGCGGGCGCCCCTACGGCCCGGTCCACCCGGGGCCGATCGGCGCGATCCTGACCCCGCAGCTGCTCGGCGTGGAGAGCGCGGCCGCCGCGTCGCTGCCGTACGCGTCCACGCTGTGCGGCGCCTGCGCCGACGTCTGCCCGGTGAAGATCGACATCCCGGAGGTGCTGGTCCACCTGCGCGGCACGGTCGTCGAGTCGCGCCGCCGGCGGCCCGTCCCGACGCCCGAGATGGTGCTGATGCGCGGCCTGGCCTGGACGATGGGCGATCCCCGCCGGCACGAGGCGGCGCTGCGGCGCGGCACCCGGTGGGCGCGGCTGCTGTCGCGCGGCGGGCGGATCCGCCGCCTGCCCGGCCTGCTCGGCAGGTGGACCGAGGCGCGCGACCTGCCGGCGCCGCCCGCGGAGAGCTTCCGCGCCTGGTGGAACGGGACGCGGGCGTGAGCGCGCGCGAGGAGGTGCTGCGCCGGGTGCGCTACGCGCTCGGCGGGACGCGCGGCGCCCATCCCCCGGTGCCGCGCGGCTACGCGCGGCGGCTGACCGGGGCGGAGGCCGAGACGCGGGCGGACGTCATCGCCCTGTTCACCGAGCGGGTCGCCGACAACCGGGCGGCGGTGCGGCACGTCGGCGCGGACGAGGCGGGCACCGCGGTGGCGGCCGCGCTGTGGGCGCGGGAGGCCAAGCAGATCGTCGTCCCGGCCGACCTGCCGTTCGGGTGGCTCGCCGAGCTGGACGGCGTCCGCGCGCTCGCCGACACCCCGGCGCTCGACATCGACGCGCTCGCCGCCGTGGACGGCGCGGTGACCGGCTGCGCCCTGGCGGTCGCGCAGACCGGCACGGTCGTCCTGGACGGCGGCCGGGCGCAGGGGAGGCGGGCGCTGACGCTCGTGCCCGGCTTCCACCTGTGCGTCGTGCGCGCCGACCAGATCGTCGGGACGGTCCCGGAGGCGGTCACCCGGCTGGACCCGGCGCGGCCCCTCACCTGGATCAGCGGCCCGTCCGCCACCCACGGCATCGAGCTGCGGCGGGTCGAGGGCGTCCACGGCCCGCACCAGCTGGAGATCCTGGTCGTCGACGACTAGCGGGCGAGCGCCTGCGGGCCGGGCCGGCGGCCGGGGGCTAGCGGACGCCGGCGATGACGAGGTCCAGGCCGGCGGTGAAGCGGGCGTCCCAGTCGACGACGCGGTCGGCGCCGTCCTCGGCGGTGCCGCGCACCTCCAGCGCGGTGTGGCCGATCACGTAGCCGAGCAGGGTGTGCGCGGCGACGGCGGCGGTGTCCTCGGCGACGCCGCCGCGCCGCATGACCTCGCGCAGGGACGCGACCGTGGCGGTGAGCGCGGCGGGGTTGCGGCGGGTGACGATCAGGGGGAGGACCCCGGCGTGCGCCATCAGCCGCTCCCGGTAGTCGCGCGCCCATCCGCGCAGGGCGTCCTGCCAGCGGCCGGGCGGCGGCTCGCCGGCGGGGGCGGCGGCGACGTGCGCGACGAGGCCGTCCAGGAGCTGCTCCTTGCCGCGGGGGAGGTGGTGGTAGATGGCCATCGCCTCGACCTCCAGGGCGTCGCCGAGGCGGCGCATCGTGAGGCGGCCGAGTCCCTGGCCGTCCACGATCCGCAGGGCCGCCTCGATGATCCGCTCGGTGGACAGCGGCGCGCGGTGCTGGGCGTTGATGCTGGGCTGCCGGACCATGAGAACCGACCTTACTGTGTAAAGGGCCGAAGCCGGGTGTCCGCCGCCACGACACGCCGGAACCCCGCGTACGCTTACCCTCGACCGGACAGTGCAGACCGTCGAGGGAGTACCACCATGCCGCTGGGCCGCCGGGTGAGCAAGGACGTCGCGGAGCCGTACGAGGCCGACCGGCGACTGGCCGCCGAGTACGACGACCGGCTCGCGGCGGCCGGCGAGGCGGAGCGGGCGCTGCGCGAGGCGCAGGCCGCGGACGCCCCCTTCGACGAGCTGCGGGAGCTGGCGGCCGCGTTCGACAAGGCGCTGACGGCGGTGCTCGCCGCCGCCGAGGCGGCCGAGCGGGTCGCGATGGGCCCGAAGGTCTACACGACGCCCGGGCAGGACGCCGAGGCCCGCCGCGCCGCCGAGATCGCCTACCGCAAGGCCAAGGCGCGCCCGGCGGTGCGCCCGTGGACCGACGAGGTCGACCGGCTGCGCACGGCCCGCGAGGCGCACCGCCTCAGCTTCAAGACGGTGCCGTCCGCGCTCGGCTGAGCCGCCCGCGGGTGCGGCGACACAGCGTCACCGGGTGGCACCGGCCACCGAACTTTGAGAGTCTGCCCTCTGGGGGAGCGCCGGGGGCGCCCCGCCGCGCGGCCGCAGGGCCGCCGCGTGCGCGCGGACGCGTCCCGGCGGAGAGGGCACACGCCGCTCTGGACGTTGGGGGATGTCACGTGGAGCGCACGCCGCCGGACCGGTGCCGCGTACTCGAGTCCTACCGGGACGGGGTGGCGGCGATCCGCGCGCTGGCGGCGCGCGCCGGCGACTGGGACGTGCCGACGCCGTGCGCCGACTGGCGGCTGATCGATCTCGCCGGGCATCTGCGGTGCGTCGCGGAGAACTTCCTGGAGTACCTGCAGGACGCGCCCGACAGCCGGCTCGCGACGCTGTTCGCGCAGGACGCGGCGACGGCGGTGCTGATCCGGCAGCAGGCGCGGCAGAACGCGACCGAGCTGGCGGTGCTGCCGCCCGAGCCCGGTCCCGACCGGATCACGGCGTTCGGGGTGTCGGCGGGCGCGTACGCCGACCTGCTGCCGGACATGTGGGACCGGACGCACCTGGTCTACCGGGGCACCAAGTACACGGTCGGCGACCACGCGGGCGCGGCGTGCGTGGAGTGGCACCTGCACGCCTGGGACATGGCCCGCGCGGTGGGGGAGGACTACCGGCCCCGCGACCCCGACCTGCTGGTGTCGGCGTGGCACTGGGGCGTCCCGCACCTGCCGCTCGCGGCGGGGGACGCGTGGGAGGCGGTGCTGCGCTCGTCGGGCCGGTCGCCGCGCTGGCCGGAGCGCGACGACCGGCCGGGCGCGCGGCCCGCGCGGGGGAGGCGGCGGGCCGGCCGTCAGACGCCGTCCGGCCTGCCGGGCCGGGGCCGCAGGTAGACCGCCCAGGTGAGGGCGCAGCACACGGCGTAGAAGGCGATGAACGCGAGGTAGGCGCCGTCGCCGGTCCCGTAGGTCTGGAACGACTGCCGGAAGGCGAGGTTGACCAGGACGCCGCCGAACGCGCCGACGGCGCCGGCGATGCCCATCAGCGCGCCGGCCAGGCGGCGCGCCTCGTGCTCGGGCGCCCTGGCGCGGAAGATCGCGGGGATCATCTTGTAGGTGGAGCCGTTGCCGGCGCCGCTGCACGCGAACAGCAGCACGAAGCCGGCGATGAACAGCGGCAGCGACCCGCGCTGCGACGCGGCCAGCACCAGCCCGGCGGACGCGGCCATCGCGACGAACGTCCAGAAGGTGACGGCGGCGCCGCCGAGCCGGTCGGCGAGCCGGCCGCCTGCGGGGCGGATCAGCGACCCGAGCAGGGGGCCGAGGAACGTCAGGCAGGCGGCCTTGACCGGGCTGCCGAAGTCGCCGGCGAACTGGACCTGCAGCACCTGCCCGAAGGCGAACCCGAACCCGATGAACGAGCCGAACGTGCCGATGTAGAGCACCGACATGATCCAGGCGTGGGCGTCCCTGGAGACGTCCCGCATGGCCCGGCGGTCGTTGCGGGCGTGCGCGAGGTTGTCCATGCGCAGCCACGCCAGCAGCGCGGAGAGGACGATCAGCGGGATGTAGATCCCGGCGACGAGGCCGGGGTGGTCCTTGCCGGCGGTGGCGAGGACCAGCAGCCCGGCGAGCTGGACGACGGCGACGCCGAGGTTGCCGCCGCCGGCGTTGACGCCGAGGGCCCAGCCCTTGAGCCGCTGCGGGTAGAAGGCGTTGATGTTGGCCATCGAGGACGCGAAGTTGCCGCCGCCGACGCCGGCGACGGCCGCGAGGGCGAGCAGGGTGCCGAACGGGACGCCGGGTTCGACCAGGAACGCGGCGAGCACCGCCGGGACGAGCAGCAGCGCGGCGCTGAAGACGGTCCAGTTGCGGCCGCCGAACCGGGCGACGGCGAACGTGTAGGGGATGCGCAGCGCCGCGCCGACGAGGGCGGGGACGGCGGTGAGGGTGAACTTGCCGGCCGCGTCGACGCCGTAGGCGGGGCCGAGGAACAGCACCAGCACCGACCACAGCGACCACACCGAGAACCCGATGTGCTCGGTGAGGATGGAGTAGATCAGGTTGCGGCGGGCGATCCGGGCGCCGCGGGCCGTCCAGAAGGCGGGGTCCTCGGGCCGCCAGTCCTCGATCCAGCGGTCCCGGGGCGGGCGGGCGCGGTCCCCGCGCGCGGCCTGTGTCGTGACGGTCATGGGCGCTCTCCCTGGTCGGTTCGGACGGGCCGACCGTAGGAAGGCGGCGTTTCGGGCGCGTGTGACCGGGCGTACGCCCGTGCTAACTCCGCCGCACCGCGCGTGACCGCCGCAGGTGAGCCGCGCGGTAGATCCGGGCCGCGCCGGGTAGGCAGGGGATCGCGGGCGGCGGGGGAAACGGAGGCAGGACCGATGGCGACCTGCGAGGTCTGCGGCAACGACTACGACATGACGTTCGAGGTGCACGCGCAGGGGCAGGTGCACACGTTCGACTCGTTCGAGTGCGCGGTGACGAAGATGGCGCCGGTGTGCGAGCACTGCCAGTGCCGGATCATGGGCCACGGCGTGGACGTGGACGGGCACTGGTACTGCTGCGCGCACTGCGCCCGCGCGGTCGATCCCGAGCGCGGGCGGCAGGTGCGGGACGCCGTCCCGGCCTAGCCCCCGGTGCGGCCCCGGCCGGCCGGGCGGCCGGCGCGCGCCGGCAGCCCGGCGCCGAACGGCTGCTCGCGGCCGTCCTCCAGGTAGACGGCGCGGCCGTCGGCCATGGCCCGCAGGCTGGGGTCCATCCGGCGGGAGACGTGCGGCGGCGCCAGCTCGGGGATCTGCTCCGGCGCGACCAGGACGTGGTCGGACAGCTCCTCGGGCGGCAGCCGGATCGCCGCGATCTGCTCCCCGGTGATCGTGCCGCCGAACACGAACACGTTGACGGCGTCCACGCCGTCGTCGCGCGGCGAGCCCCAGTCGACGCAGGCCAGGCCGTCCAGCCGGGGGACGAGGCCGAGCTCCTCCTCGCACTCGCGCACGCACGCCGACAGCGGGGACTCGTCGGCTTCGATGACCCCGCCGGGGAGATACCAGCCCTCGCTGTAGGTGGGCTTGACCAGCAGGACCCGCCCGAGGTCGTCCAGGAGCAGGGCCGCCGCGGCGCCGCGGGAGCGCGGCAGGGAGGCGTAGTAAGCAAGGTCGGGCATGTACCGAGGTTAGGCGTGATCACCGCGGTGCGGCCGGGGGCGGGCGGGCGCGGGGGCCGCATCCGTCCGCGAGATCACCGGGCCGCCGCGAATCCGTTCGGGAAACAGGTGAAAAACGACGAATGGGCCATGACAAGGATCGACAACGCTTGACACGCGCGCGTCAGGAAACGACCCGCGGCGGCCGCCGCGGCGCCGGGCTGACTTCGGCGGACGCCGCAGCGTGAACGGCTCTTAACGCCCGGGTCACACGGGGGAAGCGCGGGCGAAACGGCCCCCGCCGAACCTGGGCGCATGACCGGGACTCCCACGCACTGCCCGTACTGCGCCCTGCAGTGCGGCATGACCCTGCACGACACCGGCGAGGGCACCGTGCGGGTCGAGCCGCGCGGCGACGTCCCCGCGAACCGCGGCGGGCTGTGCCAGAAGGGCTGGACGGCCGCGGAGCTGCTCACCGTCCCCGACCGGCTGACCGCGCCGCTGATGCGGCGCGACCGGGCCGCGCCGCTGGAGCCCTGCACGTGGGACGCGGCCCTCGACCGGGTCGCCGCGGAGGCCGCCCGGCTGCGGGCGCTGCACGGCCCGGACGCCGTCGCGGTGTTCGGCGGCGGCGGGCTGACCAACGAGAAGGCGTACCTGCTCGGCAAGTTCGCGCGGGTCGCGCTCGGCACGTCCCAGATCGACTACAACGGCCGGTTCTGCATGTCGTCGGCCGCGGCGGCGTCCGGCCGCGCGTTCGGCATGGACCGCGGCCTGCCGGGGCCGGTCACCGACCTGGCGGCGTCCGGCGCGGTGCTGCTCGTCGGGTCGAACCCCGCCGAGACGATGCCGCCGTTCATGCGGCACCTGGCGGAGATGCGCGACGGCGGCGGCGCCCTCGTCGTGGTGGACCCGCGCCGCACCGCCACCGCCCGCCAGGCCGACCTGCACCTGCAGCCGGTGCCCGGGACCGACCTCGCGCTCGCCAACGGGCTGCTGCACCTGGCGCTGGCCGAGGGCCTCGCCGACGAGGACTACATCGCCGCCCGCACCGCCGGGTTCGACGCGGTCCGCACGGTGGTGAACGCGTACTGGCCGGACCGCGTCGAGCGGATCACCGGCGTCCCCGTCCCGGCGATGCGCGAGGCCGTCCGGCTGCTGGCCCGCGCCGCCCGCGCCCACGTGCTGACCGGGCGGGGCGGCGAGCAGCACGCGCGCGGCACCGACACCGTGAGCGCCTTCATCAACCTGGCGCTCGCGCTCGGGCTGCCCGGCCGCGCGGGCTCGGGGTACGGGTGCCTGACCGGGCAGGGCAACGGGCAGGGCGGCCGCGAGCACGGGCAGAAGGCCGACCAGCTCCCCGGCTACCGCGGGATCGGCGACCCGGCGGCCCGCGCGCACGTCGCGGCGGTGTGGGGCGTCGACCCGGCGGACCTGCCGGGACCGGGGCGGTCGGCCTACGAGCTGCTGTCGGCGCTCGGCACCGCCGGCGGCCCGCGGGCGCTGCTGCTGTTCGGGTCGAACCCGGTGGTCTCCGCGCCGCGCGCCGCCCACGTGGAGGAGCGGCTGGACGCCCTGGACCTGCTGGTGGTCGCCGACTTCGTCCCGTCGGAGACCGCCCGGCGCGCCGACGTCGTGCTGCCGGTCGCGCAGTGGGCGGAGGAGTCGGGGACGATGACGAACCTGGAGGGCCGGGTGCTGCGCCGCCGCCGGGCCGTCCGCCCGCCGGCCGGCGTCCGCACCGACCTGGAGGTCATCGCGGCGCTGGCGGAGCGGCTGAAGGCGCCGGGGGAGTGGACCGCCGACCCCGGGGCGGTGTTCGCCGAGCTGCGCCGCGCGAGCGCCGGCGGCGCCGCCGACTACTCCGGCATCGACGCGGCGCGGATCGACGCCGAGGGCGGCGTGTTCTGGCCCTGCCCGGACCCGGACCACCCGGGCACCCCGCGCCCCTACCTGGACCGTTTCGAAACGCCGGACGGGCGCGCCCGGTTCGTGCCGGTCGAGCACCGCGGCCCCGCCGAGGACGTGGACGCCGCCCACCCCGTGTACCTGACCACCGGCCGGGTCCTCGCGCAGTACCAGTCGGGCGCGCAGACCCGCCGCGTGCCGGCGCTGGCCGAGGCCGCGCCGGGGCCGTTCGTGGAGCTGCACCCCGACCTCGCCGAGCGCCTCGGCATCGAGGACGGCGCCGAGGTGCGGGTGGAGAGCCGCCGGGCCGCGGTGACCCTGCGGGCGCGGCTGACCGACGCGGTCCGCGACGACACCGTGTTCGTCCCGTTCCACTGGCCGGGGGAGGGGCGGGCGAACCTGCTCACCAACCCGGCGCTGGATCCGGTGTCGCGGATGCCGGAGTTCAAGGTGTGCGCCGTCCGGGTGGGAGTGAGTCCCTTTTAACACGGCGGTGACAAAGGAGACCCAGCGGCGAAACCGCTCCTGCGGAGGATCTGACCATGACACCCGAAGCCACGATCACCGAGGACCCGGCGGTCCGCTGGTTCCACATCTGCTCCTACGCCGACCTGATCCCCGAGCGGGGGGTCTGCGCGATGGTGGACGGCACGCAGGTTGCGGTCTTCCGGGTCTTCGACGGCGGCCTGCACGCGCTGTCGAACCTCGACCCGTTCAGCGGCGCCTACGTGCTGTCGCGCGGGATCCTCGGCACCCGGAACGGGACGCCGACCATCGCGTCCCCCATGTACAAGCAGGTGTTCGACCTGCGGACCGGGGTGTGCCTGGACGATCCGCGGGTGGCGCTGCCGGTGTTCCCGGTCCGCCGCGCCGGGGACCGGGTGGAGGTGGCGCTCACCGATGAGCACCGGCAGTGAGCCGCCGGCCGGGTTCGCCGAGCCGCTCGCGGGGTTCGCGGTCGGCGTGACCGCGGCGAGGCGGCACGAGGAGCTCGCCACGCTGCTGGAGCGGCGCGGCGCGCGGGTCGTGCTCGCCCCCGCCATCCGCCTCGTCCCGCTCGCCGACGACGCCGAGCTGCTGGAGGCGACGCGGGCGTGCGCGGCCGGGCCGCTGGACCACGTCGTCGTCACGACCGGGATCGGGTTCCGGGCGTGGCTGGAGACGGCGGACGGGCACGGGCTGCGGGACGCCCTGGTGTCCCGGCTCGCCGCCGCGGACATCGTGGCCCGCGGCCCGAAGGCGCGCGGCGCGGTCCGGTCCGCCGGGCTGCGGGAGGTGTGGTCGCCGGACTCGGAGGGGTGCGCCGAGGTCACCCGGCACCTGCTGGCCAAGGACCTGGCGGGCGCCCGGATCGCCGTGCAGCTGTACGGGGAGCGGCAGCCGGAGCTGACCGGGGCGCTGCGCGCCGCGGGCGCCGAGGTGATCGAGATCCCGGTGTACCGGTGGTCGCGCGCCGACGACCCGACGCCGCTGCGCCGGCTCGTCGGCCAGGCGGTCGCCGGCACGGTCGACGCGATCACGTTCACCTCGGCGCCCGCGGTCGACGCGACGCTGGGCGTGGCGGCGGACGACGGGCTGGAGGAGGCCCTGGTGGAGGCCATGCGCACCCACGTCGTGGCGGCGTGCGTCGGGCCGGTCACCGCGGAGGCGCTCACCGGCCGCGGCGTCCCGACCGTCCAGCCGGAGCGCGCCCGGCTCGGCGCGCTCGTCCGCGCGCTGGTCACCGGGCTGCCGGGGCGGCGGTCGCGGCGGCTGTCGGTGCGCGGGGCGTCGCTGGAGCTGCGCGGGCACGCCGTCGTGCTGGACGGGCAGCTGCGGCCGATCGCGCCCGCGCCGATGGCGATCCTGCGGGCGCTCGCGCGGCGTCCCGGGCACGTGGTGTCGCGGGCGGAGCTGTGCGGCGCGCTGCCGAGCCGGTCGGCCGGGGTCGGCGCGCCGCGCGGGAGGGACGCGCGGCCGCAGGCCGACGAGCACGCGGTGGAGATGGCGGTGGCGCGGCTGCGGCGCGGGCTGGGCCGGCCGGGGATCGTGGAGACGGTCGTCAAGCGCGGCTACCGGCTGGCGTGCGACCCGCGCCTCGCCGACCGGATCACGGCGGGCGCCGGTGGCTGACCGGGGCCCGGCGCTGCTGGCCGTCGCGCACGGGACGCGCGACCCGGCCGGGCCCGCGGTGGTCCGGGAGCTGCTCGGCCGGGTGCGCGCGATGCGGCCGGGCCTGCGGGTCGCCGAGGCGTACGGGGAGCTGGCGGAGCCGTCGCTGGAGGAGGCCGCGTCCGTCCTCGCGCCGGGCGGCGGCCCGGTGGTCGTGGTGCCGCTGATGCTGGCGCGCGGCTACCACGCGCTGATCGACATCCCGGAGCGGGCGGCCCGGCTGCTGCCGGGCGCGGTGGCGGCCCGGCCGCTCGGCCCGGACCCGCTGCTGGCCGCCGCACTCGCCGGCCGGCTCGCGGAGTGCGCGCGGACCCGGACCCCGCCGCGCCGCCCGGACGCCGTCGTCCTGGGCGCGGCGGGGTCCGCCGATCCGGCCGGGGCCGTCGACGTGCGGGCCGCCGCCCAGCTGCTGGCGCGGCGGCTGCGGCGGCCCGTCACCTGCGGGTTCGTCGCCGCGGGCGGGCCGACGCTGGACGAGGCCGTCGCGCGGCTGCGGCGGCGGGGGGCGGCGCGCGTGGCCGTGGCGACGTACCTGCTGGCGCCGGGCCGGTTCCTGGACCGGGTGCGGGCGTGCGGCGCCGACGCGGTGGCCGCGCCGATCGGGGCGCACGACGCCGCGGCGCGGCTGGTGCTGCGCCGCTACGACGAGGCGCTGTCGCGCATGAACGAGCCGGTGTCGGTGCGCTGACCGGCCTCTTCCCGGCCCGGCGGGGGGACGGCGCCGCCGCCCTGCGCCGCCCCCGGCCGCCGCGCCCCGTCCCGCTCGGGGGCCGCGAACCGGTCGTCGTGGTGGGCCAGGAGGCGCAGCAGCAGCTCCCGGAACTGGCGCCGCTCGTCCGGTGACAGCGGCGCGAACAGGACCTCGTTGAGGCGGGCGCGGGCGGCCAGGCTCTCCCCGAGGAACAGCCGGCCGTCCTCGGTGGCGTCCAGCGCGTAGCGGCGCCGGTCCTCGGGGTCGCGGCGGCGCTCGACGTGCCCGGCCTTCTCCAGGGCGTCCACGATGCCGACCAGGTCGCCGGCGTCCATGCGGAGCCGCTCGGCGACCTCGCGCTGCGACAGCGGCCCGGACCGCGCGACGCACCACAGGACGAGCAGGTGGGGCAGCCGCGGCTGGCCGGGGAACATCCGCGCCCCGGTGCGCCGCACGAGCCGCACCGCCTCGAACATCAGGTAGGTGGGCGAGTCGTACATGGGGTCCGGCTGATCCGTCACGCCCGCTCCTCGGGGGTTGCTTGGCCCTGCCTATTTCTCTTGACGTGAGAGATAGGGTACTCCTACCGTTGGAGGGCCCAAAATATGGGTGTGCACTCCATGCGGAGGGGAGGCCCCATGCCGGACGGGGGACCCGCCGTCGAGGTCGACGGCCTGATCAAGAGGTTCGGCGACGTGGAGGCCGTGCGGGGGATCGAGTTCACCGTGCGGCCGGGGGAGATCTTCGGTTTCCTCGGCCCGAACGGCGCGGGCAAGTCCACGACGATCAACATGCTCTGCACGCTGCTGCGGCCGACCGGCGGCCGCGCCCTGGTGGCCGGGCACGACGTGGTCGCCGAGCGCGACAGCGTCCGCCGCAACATCGGGCTGGTGTTCCAGGACCCCACGCTGGACGGCTACCTGTCGGCGGAGCAGAACCTGCGCTTCCACGCCGAGCTGTACGGGGTGCCGCGGTCGGTGACCCGCGCCCGCATCCGGCAGGTCCTGGAGATGGTCGGGCTGTGGGACCGCCGCGAGGACCTGGTGCAGACCTTCTCCGGCGGGATGAAGCGCCGGCTGGAGATCGCGCGCGGCCTGCTGCACTCGCCGCGGGTGCTGTTCCTGGACGAGCCGACCGTCGGCCTCGACCCGCAGACCCGCGCGTCGATCTGGGAGTACATCCGGCAGCTGCAGGCCGCCGAGGAGATCACGATCTTCATGACCACGCACTACATGGACGAGGCCGAGTTCTGCGAGCGCATCGCGATCATGGACTCGGGGCGGATCGTGGCGCTGGACACCCCGGAGGCGCTGAAGGCGGGCGTCGGCAGGGACCGGGTCCGCATCCAGACCGCCGACGACGAGGCGGCGATCGCCGCGATCAAGGAGCGGTTCGACCTGGAGGCGGTCGTGTCGGAGGGCGCGGTGGCGTTCTCGGTGGTCTCCGGCGAGGCGTTCGTGCCGCGGCTGTTCGCCGAGCTGGGCGTCCCGATCCGGTCGGTGAACGTGGCGCGGCCGTCGCTGGACGACGTGTTCATGTCGTTCACCGGCAGCACGATCCGGGACGCCGAGGCGACCGGGAACGACCGGATGCGGATGGCGATGCGCGCGGCGCGGCGATGACGGGCCGGACGAGGACGATGCGGGGGCGGGCGATGCGGGGACGGGCGATGACGGGGCCGACGGCGGCGGACGAGGAGGCGGCGATGGCGGGCACCGCGCAGAAGGCGGCGGCTCCGGAGGTCGTCCGGGTCCGGGTGCCCGACCGCGGCCTGCGGCAGGACCTGCGCGCCGTGAAGATCGTCCTGCACCGGGAGCTGATCCGGTTCTGGCGGGACAAGCTGCGGATGGTGTCCGGCCTGGTCCAGCCGGTGCTGTGGCTGCTGGTCATGGGCACCGGCCTGTCGAACCTGGTGACGAGCGGCGGCGGCCCGGCCGGAAACGTCGACCTGAAGACGTTCATCTACCCCGGCGTGTGCGCGATGTCGGTGATGTTCACCGCGATGTTCTCCGCCGGGTCGATCGTCTGGGACCGGGAGTTCGGGTTCCTGCGCGAGATGCTCGTGGCGCCGGTCAGCCGCAGCGCCATCGTGATCGGCAAGTGCGTCGGCGGCGCGCTCGTGGCGACCCTGCAGGGCGTGGTGATCGTGATGCTCGCGCCGCTGGCCGGCGTCCCCTACGACCCGGCGCTGATGCTGCAGCTGATCGGCCTGATGTTCATCGGGGCGTTCGCGCTGACCGGGTTCGGGGTGATGATGGCCGCGCGGATCACCCAGATGCAGGCGTTCTTCGGCCTCATGCAGATGGCGATGATGCCGATGATGTTCCTGTCGGGCGCGCTGTACCCGCTGAACGGGCTGCCGACGTGGCTGAGCGTGCTGACCCGGTTCAACCCGCTGACCTACGCGGTCGACCCGATGCGGCACGTGGTGTTCGCGCACCTGGACGTCTCGCAGCGGCTGCTGCGCACCTTCGACCCGGGCGTCACGTGGGGCGGCTGGACGGTGCCGATCTGGCTGGAGATCCTGATCGTCCTCGGCATGGGCCTCGGGCTGATGCTGGTGGCCATCGTGGAGTTCCGCCGCGCCGACTGACCGCCGCGCCGGCTGACCGC
>NZ_JBIQHY010000039.1:0-5824 GCF_044508335.1 Actinomadura sp. | reverse complement strand
CTGACCGCCGCGCCGGCTGACCGCGAGGCCGGACGGAGACGGGGAAGGCCCGCCCGGCCGAGCGGCCGGGCGGGCCTTCCCCGCGGCGCGGGAGAGGTCAGACGGCGAAGTCCAGCAGCGGGCGGGCGTTGCTGGGGTGCCGCAGCTTGGACAGCGACTCCTTCTCCAGCTGGCGGATCCGCTCGCGGGTCAGGCCGAGCGCCTTGCCGATCTCGTCCAGGGTGCGCGGCGTCCCGTCGTACAGCCCGAACCGCATCGCCATGATCTTGGCTTCGCGCGGGGACAGGATGTCGAGGGTGCGGCGCAGCTGGTCGGCCATGAGCTGGCGGTCGACCAGCTCGGAGGCCTCGGGGCTGTCGGTGTCCTCGATGAGGTCGCCGATGCGGGTCTCGCCGTCCTCGCCGATGGTGGAGTCCAGGCTGATCGGCTGCCGGCTGGTGCGCAGCAGCTCGCGGACCTGCTCGGGGCTCTTGTCCAGCTCGGCGGCCAGCTCCTCCGGGGTGGGCTCGCGGCCGAGCCGCTGGTGCATGTCGCGCTCGACGCGGCTCAGCTTGCTGAGCATCTCCAGCACGTGCACCGGCAGCCGGATGGTGCGGGCGGAGTCGGCGAAGCCGCGCTGGATGGCCTGCCGGATCCACCACATGGCGTAGGTGGAGAACTTGTAGCCCTTGGAGTAGTCGAACTTCTCCACGGCGCGGATCAGGCCGAGGTTGCCCTCCTGGACGACGTCCAGCAGCGACAGGCCGCGGTCGGAGTACTTCTTGGCGACCGACACCACCAGGCGGAGGTTGGCCTCCAGCATGTGGGCCTTGGCGCGGCGGCCGTCGGCGGCGATCCACTCCAGGTCGGCGCGCAGGTCGGGGGAGAGGTCCTCGTTCTCCAGCTTGTGCTCGGCGTACAGGCCGGCCTCGATGCGCTTGGCGAGCTCGACCTCCTGCTCGGCGGTGAGCAGCTGGCGGCGGCCGATGGCCTTGAGGTAGGTGTGGACGGAGTCGCCCATGGCGGTGGACTGGTCGTCCAGGTCGGTGGGCGTGTCGGCGGCCTCGACCTCGGTGACCTCGAACTCCTCGTCGGCCGCGTCCGCGGCGTCGCCGCCGCGCTTCGCGGCCCGGCCGGCGCCCTTGCCGCCCGCCTTGCCGTCCTTGCCGGCGTCCTTGTCCGCGTCCTCGCCCGCGTTGCCGGGGGTCTTGCCCGAAGCCCTGCGGGGCGCGCGCCTCTTCGCGGGGGCGGCCGTAGCCTGGGCGGTCTCCCCGCCGTCGTGGTCGGCGGCCGCGGCCGTCTTGCGGACGGTGTCGGACTCGCCCGCCAGGCTGATGCCGGCCTCGGACAGCTCGCGCAGGATGGAACGGCCCTGGGCCGGGCTGAGCCCGGCGCTCTCGAAGGCCCCCCGCACCTCGTCGAGCGAGAGGCGCCCTTGGGCACGGCCACGCTTGAGGAGCTCGTTGAGCGCGGGGCCCGCCGACTCCGTGAGCGGGGTCTCGACGGCGCTACGCGGCATGGGGACACCCCCCTCCCTTCGGTGTGTGAGTGCGGCGCGGATTGTGTGTTCGCTGGTGGCGCACGCACTTAACGGAACGTCGCACGGCTGGGGCATTGTTCCCGCGGCCGCGGGACCGGCGGCCCGCCGGGGGATCGCGGAGGAACGATCCAGAAGCTGCTGGTGCCCGCGATGGGCCGCTTCATGCGGTCTGACCTGAATCGATCCGACCTTACTGCGTAAAGGCGCCGGGCGGTGACGGCGTGACGAAGGCCACTACCCGCCGGAGTCCTTCTGCCGCAGAGTCCGACCATAACGCGCGATGACCCGTTCGCGCAGGTCAGGGTCGTCTCGGGGGACGGGTTCGAGGAAGACCTCGTCGATCTCCTCGTGCGCGTCCCGCAGCTCGTGCGCCATGCGGACGCAGGCCCGCTCGATGTCGGCGGCGGTGAGGTCGTCGCGGAAGTCCAGCCGGGCGCAGGCGAGGACGCGGTCGGTGCCGAACGTGACGGTGATGATGTCGACGACCCACTCGACCTCGGGGGCCCCGCCGAGGCGGGCGCGGACGTCGGCGACGATCCGCGGGTCGGCCTGGGAGCCGGTCAGCAGGTTGAGGTTGATGCGGCCGAGGATCAGCGCGACGGCGGTGAGCAGCACCCCGATGAGCAGGGATCCGGCGCCGTCCCAGGCCGCCGAGCCGGTCAGCCGGTGCAGGCCGAGCGCGGCGGCGGCGATCAGGACGCCGATCAGGGCCGCGGAGTCCTCCAGCAGGACGCTGACCGAGGTCGGCTCGTCGGTGCGGCGGATGTGGGCGATCACGGGCAGGTCCTCCGCGCGGGCGGCGGCCCGGACCTGCCGGAGGGCCTGCTGCCAGGAGACCGCCTCCAGCGCGAACGCGACGCCGAGCACGGCGAAGGCGACGAGGGTGCCGGACTCCTCGTCCGGCGGATGCCCGGTGAAGGTCTGGACGCCCTGGTAGAAGGAGAACAGCGCGCCCATCCCGAAGATCGCGACGGCGACGAGCAGCGTCCAGATGTAGCGCTCCTTGCCGTAGCCGAGGGGGTGGCGGCGGTCGGCGGGGCGGCCGCTGCGGCGCAGCCCGACGAGAAGCAGCAGCTCGTTGAAGGTGTCGGCGACCGAGTGCGCGGTCTCGGCGGCCATCGACGCCGACCCGGTGGCCAGCGCGGCGAACCCCTTGGCGACGGCGATGCCGAGGTTGGCGCCGAAGGCGAGCAGGACGGTGAGGCGGCTCTCGTTCTCCTTGCCCTCGCCGTTCGCCTGCCCGCTGCGCTGTCCGGCCATGGTCGTCCTCTCCCCGCCCTGTCACGGTGTCATGCGCGGGCGCGCCGGGCGGTCAGGGCGCGGGGGCGCGGAGGCGGGCGCGGTCGGGCTTCCCCGACGCCAGCAGCGGGATCGCCTCCACCAGCTCCAGCTCGCGGGGCGCGGCCCAGGCGGGCATCGTCTCGCGGACGAGGGCGCGCAGCTCGGCCAGCCGCGGCGCGGCGGACGCGGCGGGCACGACGACGGCGGTGACGCGCTCGCCCCATTCGGGGTCGGGCCGCCCGACCACGACGACGTCCCGGACGCCCGGGTGGCGCGACAGCGCGGCGGCCACCTCCCCGGCGACGACCTTCTCCCCGCCGGTGTTGATCACGTCGTCGACGCGGCCGCGGACGCGCAGCCGGCCGTCCTCGATCGCGCCGAGGTCCTGGGTGACGAACCAGTCGCCGTCCCTGGCCTCGGCGGTCAGCTCGGGGCGCAGCCGGTACCCGGTGAACAGGGACGGGCCGGCCAGCCGGATGCGGCCGCCGTCGCCGAGCGCGACGCGCATGCCGTCCAGGGGCGTCCCGTCGTAGACGCAGCCCCCGCAGGTCTCGCTCATGCCGTAGGTGGTGAACACGCGGGCGCCGCGCTCGCGGGCCTCGGCGAGCAGGCCGGGCGCGGCGGCGGCGCCGCCGAGGACGATCGCGCCGAGCCGCGACAGGTCGGCGCCGGTGTCCAGCAGGCGGCGCAGCTGGGTGGGGACGAGGGAGACGTGGAGGCCGTCGGCGCGCGCGGCGGCCGCGGCGTCGAAGCGCGGCGCGATGACCGGGTCGGTGCCGGCGACGAGGGAGCGGACGAGGACCTGGACGCCGGAGATGTGGCTGGTGGGCAGGCAGCACAGCCACCGGTCGCCCGGCCGGGCCCCGATCCGGGCGAGGGTCCCGGCGGCGGAGTGCCGCAGCGCGTCCCCGGACAGCTCGACGAACTTGGGGGCGCCGGTGGAGCCGGACGTGGCGATCAGCATGGCGGTGCCGGCGTCCACGGGCGGGTGCGCGCCGGGGCGGGGGAGGAGCCCGTCCGGGGTCTCGACCGCGTCGGGCGCCAGCGCGTCCAGCAGACCGCGCAGCGCCGGTGCGGGAAGATCGGGGGAGAGCGGGCAGATCGCGGGGCCGCCGCCGAGCGCGTCCGCCAGGGCGTCCAGCAGGCGGGGGCCGGGCGGCAGGACGACGGCGTGCAGCGGGCGGTCCATGATCTCCTCAGCGTAGACGACCCCGCTGAACGCGTTCAAACGGCGGGGCGGTTGAATGGGTCGCGACCGCCCGCGACCCCGGCCGGCGCGGGGCACCAGGGAGAGGAACACATGGTCTCGGAGCTGTTCGACGCGGACGCGTGGAAAGAGGTCGAGGGGTTCGGCTTCACCGACATCACCTACCACCGGGCCGTCGACCACGGCACGGTGCGGGTGGCGTTCGACCGCCCGGAGGTGCGCAACGCGTTCCGTCCCCACACGGTGGACGAACTGTACCGGGCGCTGGACCACGCGCGGATGTCCAGCGACATCGGCTGCGTGCTGCTGACGGGCAACGGGCCGTCGCCGAAGGACGGCGGCTGGGCGTTCTGCTCGGGCGGCGACCAGCGCATCCGCGGCAAGGACGGCTACAAGTACGCCGAGGGCGAGACGTCCGACACGATCGACCCGGCGCGGGCGGGGCGGCTGCACATCCTGGAGGTGCAGCGGCTGATCCGGATGATGGGCAAGGTCGTCATCTGCGTGGTCCCGGGCTGGGCCGCGGGCGGCGGGCACAGCCTGCACGTGGTGTGCGACCTGACGCTCGCGAGCCGCGAGCACGCCCGGTTCAAGCAGACCGACGCGGACGTGGCGAGCTTCGACGGCGGGTTCGGGTCGGCGTACCTGGCGCGGCAGGTCGGGCAGAAGTTCGCCCGCGAGATCTTCTTCCTCGGCGACACCTACGACGCCGAGGCCGCGCACCGGATGGGCATGGTCAACGCCGTCGTCCCGCACGCCGAGCTGGAGGCCACGGCGCTGGAGTGGGCGCGGAAGGTCAACGGCAAGAGCCCGACGGCGCAGCGGATGCTGAAGTTCGCGTTCAACCTGGTCGACGACGGGCTGGTCGGGCAGCAGGTGTTCGCCGGGGAGGCGACGCGGCTGGCCTACGGCACCGACGAGGCGGCCGAGGGCCGCGACTCGTTCCTGGAGAAGCGCGACCCCGATTGGTCGCGTTTCCCGTGGTACTACTAAGTGTTCATACGCACGGTGTGATCCGGAATACCGTCATTCGGCGGGCAGGCAATCGGCAGCTCAGGGGGTTCGGCGGGTGCGGATCTTCTCCATCCCGATGCGGACGCGGTTCCGCGGTGTGACGCGGCGGGAGGGCGTCCTGGTGCGGGGCCCCGCCGGCTGGGGGGAGTTCTCGCCGTTCGCCGAGTACGGCCCGGCCGAGTGCGCCCGCTGGCTGGCCGCCGCGCGGGAGGCCGCCCGCGACGGCTGGCCGGCGCCGGTCCGCGACCGGATCCCGGTGAACGCGACGATCCCGGCGGTGGGCCCGGAGCGGGCGCACGCGCTGGCCAAGGAGTCGGGCTGCCGCACCGCGAAGGTGAAGGTCGCCGAGCGCGGGCAGACCGACGCCGACGACATGGCGCGGGTGGAGGCCGTCCGCGACGCGCTCGGCCCGGACGGCCGGGTGCGCATCGACGTGAACGGCGGCTGGGACGTCGGTCACGCCGCCCGGATGATCCGGGCGCTGGACCGGTGGGGGCTGGAGTACGCCGAGCAGCCCTGCGCGACGCTGGAGGAGCTGGCGGCGGTGCGGCGGCGGGTGGACGTGCCGATCGCGGCGGACGAGTCGATCCGCCGCGCCGAGGACCCGCTGCGGGTGCGGGCGGCGGAGGCCGCCGACGTGGCGGTGCTGAAGGTGCAGCCGCTCGGCGGGGTCGCGGCGGCGCTGCGGGTCGCGGAGGCGTGCGGGCTGCCGGTGGTGGTGTCGAGCGCGGTGGAGACGTCGGTGGGCCTGGCGGCGGGGGTGGCGCTGGCCGCGGCGCTGCCGGAGCTGCGCTACGCGTGCG
>NZ_JBIQHY010000038.1:30285-56710 GCF_044508335.1 Actinomadura sp. | reverse complement strand
CGGCGCCCGCCGTGCCGGCCGTGCCGACCGTGCCCGCCGTGCCGGCCGCGGTGCCCGCCGCCGCGGCTCCCGCGCCGGCCGGGGCCAGGCCGGCGGCGGCCAGCGGGAAGAGCGCGGCGAGGGCGGCCGCCGCGACGGCCAGGGCGCGGACGCCGCGCTTCTCCCAGTCCGCGCCGTAGGCCCGCACGGCGACGCGGTCGAGTTCGCCGACGAAGTGCGCGGCGCTCGGCGGGCGGTAGGCGGGGTCCTTCGCCATCCCCTGGAGCACCAGCGCGCGCAGCGGCTCGGGGACGTTCTCCGCCGGGACGGGCGCGCCGGTGTGCAGGGCCATCAGCGCCGCCGGGTCGTCCGCGCGGTAGGGCCGCTCGCCGGTCACGCACTCGTAGAACACGCAGGTGGCGGCGTACACGTCGGTGGCCGGGGCGGCGGGCTCGCCGCGCCACTGCTCCGGCGCCATGTAGACGGGGGTGCCCGACCGGCCGCCCTCGCCCGTCCAGACGGCGATGCCGAAGTCGATGAGCTTGCTGAGCCCGTCCGCGCGGACGACGACGTTGGCGGGCTCGTAGTCGCGGTGGACGACCCCGGCGGCGTGCGCGGCGGCCAGCCCGCGCAGCGAGCCCTTCAGCACCAGCAGCGCCGCCTCCGGGCCGAGGGCGCCGTGCTCGGCCAGGATCCGCTTCAGCGACACGCCCTCGACCGCCTCCATGATCAGCGCGGCGCCGTCCTCGTGCTCGACGAGCCGGTAGAGCCGCGCGACGTGCGGGTCGTCGACCCGGCCGAGCATCCGGGCCTCGTTGCGGAAGGCGTCCCTGGCCGCGGGACCGGCGCCGGCGGGCAGGTACTTGATCGCGACGGGCGTGCCGGACGCGGCGTGCCGGGCCAGCGCCACCCGGCCCTGCGCCCCGCGGCCCAGCTCGCGCACCTCCTCGAACTCCGAAACCCGCCACTGCGCCACCGGCCACCCCCAGAGGTCCATCCCGATCGGTCCATCACTGTGACGCAGGGGACCGGTGGACGGTTTGATCAATCCTGCGAGCCGGGAGCGCCTCCCGCGGCGGTCACTCGGCGCGCCCCGGCTCGGGCCGGGAGGCGGTGATCTGCTCCGCGAGCATGCGCACCCGGGCCTCGTGCTCGTCGTAGCCGACGACGACCGGGGGCTCGTTGTACGGCATCGCGTCGGACGAGCGGCGCAGCTTCACGTACTGGCCGCAGGCGTCGATCGCGTACGGCTCCATGTCGTCCTGCAGGGCGCCGATGACCGTGATGCCGTGCGTCTCGCCGATCTTCCGGAACAGCGCGACGGCCTCCTTGCGGTGCTCCTTGCCCAGGTTGCGGCCCAGCTCGTCCAGGACCAGGCAGAGCCGGCCGCCGCCGGAGCTGGCGAGCGCGGCCGCGCACACGAGCTTGACCGCCTTCTCGTCCATGAGCGCGGTGTTGGCGCGCCGGTTGTAGGGGACGTAGCGCTGCCCGTCCGAGCGGCGCCACTTCGGCGTGACCCGCCAGCGCCACTCCTGCTCGGGGTCGGCCGGCTGCTCGGGCGTGGGGAATTCGAGGGTCGCGCCGTAGCCGCCGTACGCCAGGTCCAGCTTCTCGAACTCCTCCGCCACGCGCTGGAGGCGGGCGCGGATCGCGGCGGTCAGCGCGGTGCGGTGCGCCTCGGCCGCGCCCGCCGCCTCCGCCGCGCCCTTCCGCGCCTTCTCCAGGTCGGTGCGGCGCGCCGACAGCTGCACCTCGATCTGCCGCCGCTGGTGCCTCTCGTAGTCCTCCTGCCTGCGCAGATGCGCTTCGAGGGCCTGCGCGAGGCGGGCGAACACGGCCTGCTCGCGGTCGGTGCGGCGCCCGGCGCCCTCGGCGCGCTCCCGCAGCAGGAACCGGATCTCCTCCGGCATGTCCTCGTCGGACGGGCCGTCCGGGAAGACGTGCCGCAGCGCCTCCGACAGGTGCCTCTCCGCGGTGTGCCACCACTCGGCGGGCGTCCAGCCGGCCTCGTCGTCGTCCAGGCCCGCCAGCCACTCGGCGGCGCTCTCGCGGGAGCCGCCCCAGTGCTTCTCCAGGTCGTCCAGGGCGAGCGCGGCCCGCCTGTCGGCGAGCTCGGACGCGGCGCGGCGGATCCGGTCGCGCTCCTTCTCGTACTCCTCCTTGCGGCCGCGCAGCCGGTCGATCTCCAGCGCGCGGGTGTCGGCCTTCGCCTGGAGGCGGCGCAGCTCCTGCTCCGCCGCCCCGAGCCGCGGGCCGAGCCGGGACTCGCCGGCCGCCAGCTCCTCCAGGCTCTCGCGCAGCTCCGCCATCCGCTCGCGGACCTCGTCCAGCTCCTCGGCCGCGCGGGCGCCGCCCAGCCGCCGGCCGGCGAGCGCCACGTCGGCGGCGGCGTCGGACGCGGCCCGCCGCGCGTCCTCCAGGGCCTCCTGCGCGGCCTCCAGCGCGGTGCGGGCCGCCTGGACGCGGGCGACGCGCCCGGTGACCGGCTCGGCGAAGCCGCCGACGACGACCGCGCCGGCGCCGCCGCCGTCCAGGGCGGCGAAGAACCGCCCCAGCGCGAGCTCGCACCGCACGCCCTCGGGCAGGCCGCCGCCCCCCGCCGGGACGATCATGGAGCCGGGCATGCCCGCGAGCGCGCCGACGGCGGCGCCGAGGTCGTCCTCCGCGACGACGACGGCCTCGCGGTAGGGCCAGAGCGCGGCCTCCCAGCGCTCCCGGACGTCGTCGGCCAGCTCGACCGCGTCCAGCAGGCCGACCGCGGCGATGCCCGCGGCGGACAGCGCGCGGATCTGCTCCGGCGCGCTGCCCTCGCCCGCCTCCGCCTCGGCCAGGGACCGCTCCGCGCGGGCGACGGCGCCCTTGGCCATCCCGTACGCCTGCTGGGCCTCGTCCCGGCGCGCCTCCGCCTCCTTCAGCTCGGCGCGGGCGGTGTCGGCGTCGCGCCCGTCCGCCTCCCGCCGCCGCTCCTCCAGGGCGGAGACCTGCCGGCGCAGCTCGTCCATGCGGTCGCGGGCGACGGCCTTGTCGGCGCCGAGCCTGTCGGCCCGCCCCTTCAGCTCCGCGAGCGCCGCCTGCGCCTCCCGCACCTGCTCGTCCAGCGCGCCGCCGGTGAGCCGCTCGATCTCCCGCTCCGCCGCCCTGGCCGCCCGCGCCAGCTCCTCGCCCTCCGCGCGGAGCCGCTCCTGCTCGACGGCGTGCGCGGCGTCGGCCTCCGCGGCGTCCACGAGCAGGCGGGCCTGCCGGGTCCGCCAGTGCCGCAGCGCCGCGGCCGCCTCGTCCCGCGCCCGGTCCCGCCGGTCGAACGTCTTCAGCAGGCTCGCCGCCTCCCGCTCCCACTCGGCGAGCCGCTCGGCGGCCTCCGCCGCCTTGGCGCGCTCCCGGTGCTCCTCCGCGCGGGACTTGCGCTCCGCCTCCAGCTCCCGGTCGAGCCCCGTCAGCGCGGCGATCGCGCTGAAGACGCGCTCCGGGCTGATCTCGTTGAGCGGCTGCGACAGCAGGTTCGTCGCGACCTTCGACCGCACCGACGTGGACAGGAACGACACGCACCTGACCCGGCCGCCGTACAGGACGCGGCCCAGGTCCTTCGCGACCAGGTCCCGGCGCCCCGCGCCGCGGGGGAGGCCCGCCCACAGCCGGTCGGCGAGCGCGACCCGGTCGGCCTCCGACGGCGCCGACGCCAGGTGCACGCCCCGCCGCCACCGGATCTCCAGGTGCGGCGCGTCGGCGTTCACCCGCAGCCACACCGTGACCGCGGTCTCCTCCTCCGGGTCGTTCTCCGGCGGCTCCGGGTGGTCGAAGACGCCGACGATGTACCCGTGGTCGGCGCTCGCCCACCGGCTGTCGCCCTGCGCCGCCAGCTCCGCGTTGAACAGCAGCTCCGCGACCGCCCGCGCGCCGGACGCGAACCGCCACTGCTCGTCGCCGAGCAGCGCCGTGATCGCCGCGATGAACGACGACTTGCCCGCGCCGTTGGAGTCCTTCGGCCCCTGCCCGGCGACGACGATCAGCGTCCCGGGGACGGTCGGCACCGGATGCGTGGACAGCCGCGAGATGTTCACCGCCTGCACCGCCACGAGCGTCCGGTCGCCGACGACGTTCTCGGTGTCGCGCGCGGTCGGCGTCGGTTCGGCCGTCATGTGCCCTCTCCCCGTCCCCGCCGCCGGGCCCGGATCGCCGCGGCGAGCGGCGAGTCCGGCCCGGCGGCCAAGATCAGCTCCTCCTGCAGCCGGCGCCGCGCCGCGGCCGTCAGCCGGTGGAACTGCGGCCCCGGCACGAACCCCCCGGCGTCGTCCGGACCGGCCTTCACCTGCGCGACCAGGCCCGCCAGCCGCAGCCGGCGCAGCGCCGCGTCCAGCTCCCCGACGGGCAGCTGGGTGCGGCGGCGCAGCTCCTCCGCCGGGGTCGGATGCGGCGAGGCCCACGTGTCGTCCTCCAGCAGCCCGGCGGCGCGCGGGATCGCCACCGAGTGGATGAGCACGAGCGCCAGCACCGCCCGCTCCCGCGCCGCCGGGACGCAGTCGGGATCCTCGGCGAGCGCCGCGGCGACGTCGTCCCGGTATCCGGAGATCCACCGCGTCCGCTCCGACCGGACGAGCGTGCGCCCGCTGAGCGCGAGCATCTCCTCGACCGTCCGGCGCAGCGCCGGCTCCCGCAGCGCCGGGAACCGCACCTCCGGCACCGGCTCCGCCGCGTGCTCCACCGCCATGTAGGCGGCGACCAGCTCGGCCCGCCGCCGCTCGTCGTAGGGCCTGAGCAGCGGCTCGAAGAGCTCGCTCACCGCGCGTCCCCCTCGGCTCCCGCGGCCCCGTCGCGCCCGGCGCGGGACGGGGGCTGCGGGAGGCGGTGGAGGAGGTCGCGCAGGGACGCGAGGGACGATTCGGGCCACAGGGCGATCCGGGGGCCGGGGCGGACGATGCCGGCCGGCTCGTCCAGCAGCAGCCAGCCCGTGTCGTGCAGGCGGCGCAGTTCCCCGGTGGCCCAGCGGCGGGCCAGGCCGGCGTCGCCGCGCGACATGTCCGCGTAGACCGCGAGGACGTCCGCGACCGCGGCCGGGGAGCCCGGCCAGGGGGCGTCGTCCGGGCGGGTCCAGCAGCAGCGCAGCGCGGCGGCGAGGACGCGGCGGGCCTGGCCCGCGCGGTCCAGCGGCACGGGCGCGGTCTCGTACTCCTCCAGCAGCGCGGGGGTCGCCCCGTCCGGCCATGCGGGGAAGAGCCACACCCGGTCGCCGTCCGCCGCGGTGGCCGTGCCGGGCGGGACGGGGTCCGCCGCCGGCGCGGACGGGCCGCCCAGCACGCGGGCGCGTGCGCGGGCCAGCACGTGCGGGTCCACGCCGCCGTGCCCGGCGGTCACGGGCCCGTCCTCTCGAACCAGCCCGGCGTCACCCACGTCGGGGAGCCCTCGGCGCGCACGTCCAGGCCGTCCGACCAGACCAGCCGGTAGGGGAGCCCGGGATGCAGGTGGGCCGAGGAGAGGTCGGCGAGGATGCGGCGGGCCGCGGCCCAGTCCCGCGCGAGGACGTCCTCCACCGCGACCCGGTCGCGGCCGCGCAGGATCTCCTCGGCGATGTCGCGGAGCCGGTCGGTCGCCGCCGTGTCCGACCCGGTGTCGTCCGAAAGGCCCGGGTCGGGGACCGACGGGCGGGGCGGCGCGGGGCGCGGGGGCGCGGCGCGCGGCGCGTCCTCCACGGCCGCCACCACGGCCGACGGCTCGTGCCACGGGGCGGCGGCGTCGAACACGAAGCCGTCCAGGACGGCCGCGAGCTCGTCCCGCGTCGCGGTCCGCGCGAACGTGCGCCACGTCTCGGGCGGCAGCAGCGTCAGGTTCCGGGTGGTGCCCGCGGAGTCCGACAGGCGGGCGGCCGCGCGGCGGGACGCGTCGCCGTAGGCGTAGATGGCGGCGCGCAGGTCGGTGCAGGTGCGGTCGAGCTGCGGCCAGCGGCGCAGGATCGCGCCGTGCAGCCGCTCGGCGCGCAGCAGGATCTCCTCCGTCCCCCACAGCTTCGGCGCCTGCTCCCGCAGCTCCTCGATGGTGCCGTTCGTCAGCGTGACCAGCTCGACGCTCCACAGCCGGAACGCGCGCGCGAGGCCCTCCGCGCCGTCCCGCGCCTGCTCGGGCGTCATGCGCGGGTCGGCCGCGTTGAGCTGCTCCAGCGCCAGCAGCCGGTGCATCTCGCTCTGCCCGCCGTCCAGCATCATCCGGCGGACGATCATCAGCCCGACGACGCTGGTGAACGACGCCCGGTAGCGCAGCTGGTTCGGCTTCGGGAACACCTCGCGGACGGCGCCGAGCCCCTTCAGCACCCGCAGCCGGTTCTCGAACACCTCCGGCGGGTACCGGCGGCACACGTGGCGCATCTGCTCGCGGCTCAGCCCCTCCTCGCCGGCGTCGGCGAACGCCGCGAGCAGCGTCTCGGCGACGTCCACCAGCTCCGGATCGTCGACGACGGCGCCGCTGTCGCGCGCAAGCGCCGCGAACATCTGCCGGTACACGCCCAGCACCGCCTCGCCGACCAGGGCGTCGTCCAGGCTGGCGGCCGCGTTCTCGGTGGTGGGGGACACGGCGCACTACGGTACGGCCCTCCGGCCCCCAACGCGGAATCGGACCCCGGTCGCCCCGCCCGGGGGGTCCCGCGCATCCGCGGGCGGCGGATGCGCGGGACCGGGCTCAGGCGGCGGGTGCGGGACGGGGGATCGACTTGTGCTCCAGGTAGGCGCGCATCCCCTCGGGGCCGAGTTCGCGGCCCATGCCGCTGCTCTTGAAGCCGCCGAACGGCGTGTTCGGGTCGAGGGTGTACATGTTCACGCCGCAGCTGCCGGTGCGGATGCGGCGGGCGACGTCGATGCCGCGGTCGACGTCGGACGTCCACACCGAGCCGCCGAGGCCGTAGTCGCTGTCGTTGGCGATCCGGACGGCGTCGGCCTCGTCCTCGTAGGGGATGAGCACGAGCACCGGGCCGAAGATCTCCTCGCGGGCGATGCGCATGTCGTTGCCGACGTCGCCGAACACGGTCGGCGCGACGTACCAGCCGCGGTCGTGCGGGCGGTTCAGGCCCCCGGTGATCAGCTTGGCGCCCTCGTCCTGGCCGATCCGGATGTAGTTCTCGACGCGCTCCTGCTGCCGCCTGGTGACCAGCGGGCCGACCTCGGTGGCGTAGTCGGCGGGGTCCCCGACGTTGAGGCCGCCGACCATGGCGGCGAGGGCGTCGGCGACCTCGTCGTAGCGGCGGCGGGACGCGAGGATGCGGGTCTGGGCGGCGCACGCCTCGCCGTTGTTCATCAGCGACGCCAGCTTGAAGCCCTCGACCGTGGACGCGAGGTCGGCGTCGTCCAGGATGATCGCGGCCGACTTGCCGCCGAGTTCGAGGGTGACCCGCTTCAGCTGCTCGCCGCAGACCGCGCCGATCTTGCGGCCGGCGGCGGTCGAGCCGGTGAAGGAGACCTTGTCGACGTCGGGGTGCGCGACGAGGTACGCGCCGACCTCGCGCCCGGCGGGGACGAAGTTGACGACGCCCTCGGGGATGCCGGCCTCGCGGATCCACTCGGCGAGCAGGTAGGTGTCGAGGGGCGTCTCGGGGGACGGCTTCGCCACCACCGTGCAGCCGGCGATCAGCGCGGGCGCGAGCTTCAGCATCAGCGTGAACTGCGGGACGTTCCACGGGACGATCGCCGCGACGACGCCGACCGGGTCCTGGGTGACCGTGACCGGCCCCAGCATTCCCTGCCGCTCCTCCTCCCACGTGTAGGTCGCGGCGAGGTCCACGTAGTACTGCAGGACCATCTGCGGGATGGCGGCCTGCCCGAACACCGAGAACATGATGGGCGACCCCATCTGGGCGGTGCAGAGGTCGGCCATCTCCTGCTGCCGCTCCGCGTAGATCGCGGAGAGGCGCCCGACGATCTCGGCGCGCTCGGCGGGCGTCATCCGGGGCCAGGGGCCCTCGTCGAACGCGCGGCGCGCCGCCGCGACCGCCGCGTCGATGTCGGCCTCGGTGCCCTCCGGCACCCGCCCGATGACCTCCTCGGTGTGCGGGGAGATGACGTCGATCGTGCCGGTGCCGGCCGGGGCGGCCCACTCGCCGCCGATGAACAGCCGATCGTGCTCGCGCATGGTGCTGTGCCTCCCTGCCAGACGGGCGAGTTCGGTAACCGAATGCTTGCTTGGGCACAGCATCGCATGAGGTCCCGGCGCGGTGGAAGACCAATGAGACTCGCGTCTCATTCCGCTCCGCCGCGGGCCGGGGGAGACCGGTCAGAGGAGATGGGCGTTCGGCTCGCGGGCGCGGTCGGCCAGCTCGGGCAGCTCCCGGATCTCCACGCCCGCCGCCGCGAGGATCTCCGCGCCGGTGCCCGCGGCGAACAGCTCCGGCTCCCGCCAGGCGAACACGACCCGCCGCGCGCCCGACGCGACGATCAGCTCGGCGCACGGGCGGGGGCGGGACGCGCGGTGCCCGCACGGTTCGAGGGAGCTGTAGACGGTCGCGCCCGCCAGGCTCCCCGGCGCCTTGGCGAGCGCGGCCTCCTCGGCGTGGTCGTGCGGGTCGTCCTCGCGGGAGAAGCCGCGCGCGATCTCCCGGCCGTCCGGCCCGACGATCACCGCGCCGACGGAGAACGCCGTGCGGGACGGCGGGCACAGCCTCGCCAGGTCGCAGGCCAGCGCCAGCCAGGCGCGGTCGTCCGCGCGCGGCCCGGTCGTCGCGTGCGGCCCGGTCATCCGCGTGCGGCTCCGAGGCGGTAGCGCAGCAGCGCCAGGTCGCCGATCCGGGTGACGTCCTCCAGCCGCATCGGGTTCTCCGGGGACTGCGGGAACACCCCGGAGCGGACGAACCGCGGCGCGGACGGGTCGCCGACGAAGAACGGCGCGATCACCAGCTGCAGCTCGTCCACCAGGCCGGAGGTCAGGAAGAGCGTGTGGATCGCGCCGCCCCCCTCGACCATCAGCCGGCGGACGCCGCGCGCGGCGAGATCGGCGAGGACGGCCGGCAGGCCGAGCGGGTCGCCCGCGTCCACCACCTCGGCCAGGCCGTCCAGGCGCGGCGCCAGCTCCGCGGCCGCGGCGGACGGGGCGTAGACGAGCTTCGGCGCCTCGCCGGTGGTGAAGAAGCGGGCGGCCGGGTCGAGGTCGCCGCTCCAGGTCAGCGTGACCTTGGTCAGGTCGGCGGGCAGCCCCCGCGCCGCGCGGTGCTCCCGGCGCGCGGCGGAGCGGATCAGCAGCTTCGGGTCGTCGGCCCGTACCGTGCCGGCGCCGACGAGGATCGCGTCGCAGCCGGCGCGGACCGCGTCGACCCGGTCGAAGTCCGCCGGGCTGGACAGCCGCAGCCGCTCGGGGCCCGCGTCGTCGATGTAGCCGTCGGCGGACATCGCGCAGCTCAGCAGCACGTACGGGCGCACACTGGGACGATCGCTCACGCCGCAACATTACGGGAGCCGCGGCCGCGGGCATCGCAAGATCCCTTCGGGGCGCCCCGGCGTTTCTGCGCCGGATGTGTCGGAGGGGGTGCCTATGGTTGCTGCGACATGCGAATCCTGCACACCTCCGACTGGCATCTGGGCAGATCGTTCCACCGGGAGGATCTGCTGGCCGCGCAGGCGGCGTTCGTCGACCACCTGGTCGAGACCGTCGCCGCGGAGCGGGTCGAGTGCGTGCTGGTGTCCGGCGACGTCTACGACCGGGCGCTGCCCGCCGTCGACGCCGTCAAGCTGTGCGACGAGGCGCTCGAACGGCTCGCCGAGCGGGCCCGGGTGGTGCTCATCGCCGGCAACCACGACTCGGCGCGCCGGCTCGGGTTCGGCTCGGCGCTGATGGACGGGGCGGGCGTGCACGTCCGCACCGACTTCGCCGCCGTGGGGGAGCCCGTCATCGTCGGCGACGCCGCGGTCTACGGCATCCCGTACCTGGAGCCCGAGCTCGTCCGCCACCCCTGGGAGCTGGACGAGCGCAGCCACGCCGCCGCGCTCACCGAGGCCATGCGCCGCGTGCGGGCCGACGCCGCGCGGCGCCGGGAGCACTCCATCGTGCTGGCGCACGCGTTCGTGACCGGCGGCGAGTCCAGCGAGAGCGAGCGCGACATCTCGGTCGGCGGGTCGTCGCAGGTCGCGGCGTCGGTGTTCGACGGCGTCGACTACGCGGCGCTCGGCCACCTCCACGGCGCCTGGCGCGTCACCGACCGCGTCCGCTACTCGGGTTCGCCGCTCGCGTACTCGTTCTCCGAGGAGAAGCACGTCAAGGGCTCCTGGCTGCTCGACGTCACCGCGGACGGCGTCGCGGGGGAGTTCGTGGAGGCGCCCGTCCCGCGCCGCCTCGCCCGGCTGACCGGCCGCATCGACGACCTGCTCGGCGACCCGGCCTACGACGAGTTCGAAGACCACTGGCTGCAGATCACGCTGACCGACGCTCGCCGCCCGTCCGCCGCCATGGAGCGCCTGCGCCGCCGCTTCCCGCACGCGCTCGTCCTCGGCCACGCCCCCGAGGGCGGCGGCGCAGGCGGCGCCCGCACCTGGTCCGACCGGGTCCGCGAACGCTCCGCCCTCGACATCGCGGGCGACTTCGTCGCGGAGGTCACCGACGGCCCCGCGACCCCCGCCGAACGCGCCCTGCTGCGCGAGGCCTTCGAGGCGTGCCGCCGCGAGGAGGTCCTCGCGTGAGGCTGCACCGGCTCGAGATCGCGGCGTTCGGGCCGTTCTCCGGCACCGAGGTGATCGACTTCGACGCGCTCTCGGACGCCGGGCTGTTCCTCGTCCAGGGGCGGACGGGCGCGGGCAAGACCAGCGTCCTGGACGCGGTGTGCTTCGCCCTCTACGGGCAGGTGCCCGGCGTGCGGAACGCGGTGAAGGGGCTGCGCAGCGACCACGCGCCGCCCGGCGCCGGGCCGCGGGTGGTGCTGGAGACGACGATCCGGGGCCGCCGGCTGCGGATCACCCGGTCGCCCGCCTGGGAGCGCCCCAAACTGCGCGGGTCCGGGACCACCACCGAGCACGCCAAGGTCATTCTGGAGGAGTGCGAGCACGGTGCGTGGACCGGGCTCACCACCCGGCTCGACGAGGCGGGCGACCTGGTGTCGCGCCTGCTCGGGATGAACGCCGTGCAGTTCTGCCAGGTGGCGCTGCTGCCGCAGGGGGAGTTCGCCGGGTTCCTGCGCGCCGGGGCGGACGAGCGCCGCCGGGTCCTGGAGCGGCTGTTCGCGGCCGAGGTGTTCGCGCAGGTCGAGAAGTGGCTGGCCGACCGCCGCGCCGCGACCGGCCGGGAGGCCGCCGAGCTGGGCGCCGCCGCGGCCGCGGAGGCCGCCCGGATCGCCGAGGCGGCGGGCGCCGCGCCGCCGCGCGGGGAGCGGCCGGCCGTCCCGCGGCCGCGCCGCGGCGAACCGGCCGCCGAGCCGCTCGCCGAGGTCGATGTGCTGCCCGCGTGGGCGGCCGAGCTGGCGGCCGGGCACGCCGATGTCCGCGCCGCCGTCGAGCGCCTGCGGGACGAGGCCGCGGCGGCGCTCCGCGCGGCCCGCGCGGCGCTGGAGGACGGCGAGGACCTCGCCCGGCGGCGGCGGGCGCACGCCGAGGCCCTCGCCCGGCGCGACGCGCTGGCCGAGCACGCCGGGGAGAGGTCCCGTACGGCGTCGCGGCTGGACGCCGCCGCCCGCGCCGACCGGGTCGTCCCCTGGGTGAAGGACGTGCGCGACCGGCACGGCCGGGCGGTGCAGGCCCGCCGCTGGGCCGAGGAGACCAGGTCCCGGGTCGCCGCGCTGCTGCCGCCGAAGGCGCCGGAGGACGTCCTCGCCAAGGCCGAGCGCGACCGCCGCGACGAGGCCGCCGCGCTGGAGGGCGTGCGCGGGAAGGCCGCCCGGCTCCGCGAGATCGAGCGTGACCGGCGGTCCCTGGCCGAGGAGCTGCGCGGCCTGGAGCAGCAGGAGGCGCGGGCGGCCGCGGCGCTGGAGGAGCTGCCCGGCATCGTGGCCGCCCGCCGCGCCGAGCTGGAGGAGGCCAGGCTCGCGGCGGCGGGCCGCGCCGGCGCGGAGGCCGCCGTCCGGGACGCCGAGCGCAGGCTCGACGCCGCGCACCGCCGCGACCGGGTCGAGGGCCTGCTCGCCGCCGCCGAGGAGGCGCAGCGCGCCGCGGTCGACGCCGCGCAGCGGGCCCGCGACCGCGTCCAGGAGCTCCGGCAGGCGCGCCTGGACGGCATGGCCGCCGCGCTCGCCGCCGAGCTGCGCGACGGCGAGCCCTGCCGGGTCTGCGGCTCCACGGAGCACCCCGCGCCCGTCGCGTCCCTCGCCGTCGTCCCGACCGAGGGCGAGATCGAGCGCGCCCAGGCCGCCTACGACGAGGCGCAGGACCTGCGCGAGAGGCGGACCGGCGAGGTCGAGTCGCGGCGCTCCGAACTCGACCAGCTGATCGAGGCGGCCGGCGACGCGCCCGCCGCCGCGCTCGCCGCCGAGTTGGCCGAGGCGCGGGAGGAGTTCGAGGCCGCCATGGCGCGGGCCGCGGAGGCGGAGCGGCTGGAGGCCGTGCTCCACCGCCACGAGCGGGAACTCGACCTGGCCCGCGACGAGCACGACCGGGTCTCCCGGCGGCTCGCCGAGACCCGCGCCCGCGACGAGAACCTGGCCGCCGAGCGGGCCCGCCTCGCCGCGGAGCTGGACGAGGCGCGCGGTGACGACCCGACCCTGGAGGAGCGCATCGCCCGCCTCACCCGCGAGGCCGGCGCGCTGGGCGAGGCGGCCGAGGCGGCGCGCGACCGCGGCCGCGCCGAGGAGGAGCTGGCCGCCGCCCGCGCGAAGGCGCGGCAGGAGGCCGAGGAGCAGGGGTTCGGGACGCCCGACGAGGTCCTCGAAGCCGCGCTGCCCGACGAGGAGCAGGGCGCCCTCCGGGACAGGCTCCGCCAGTGGGACGTCGAGGAGGCCCAGGTCCGCGCCCTGCTCAAGGACCCCGAACTCATCGCGGCCGCCGCCGAGCCCGCGCCCGACCTGCCCGCCCTCCGCGCGGCCGTCCGCGCGGCGGAGGACGCGCACACCGAGGCCGTGAGCGCCGCCGACCGCGCCCGGCACCGCTGCGAACGCCTCGCCGAGCTGCGCGGCCGGCTCGCCGGCGCCGTCGCCGCATGGCGGCCCGCCGCCGAACGCCACGAGGTCGCCGAGCGGCTCGCCGGGCTCGCGTCCGGCAAGCACCCCGCGAACCGGCACGCCATGTCGCTGTCGGCGTACGTGCTCGCCGCGCGCCTCGAACAGGTCGTCGCCGCCGCGAACGAGCGGCTGTCGCGCATGTCCGGGGGCCGCTACGCCCTCGCCCACACCACCGACCGGACGGCCGGCGACCGCGCGAAGGGCGCGGGCGGCCTCGGCCTCCGCGTCGCCGACGCCTGGACGGGCCTGACGCGCGACCCGGCCACCCTGTCCGGCGGCGAGTCGTTCATCACCTCGCTGGCCCTCGCGCTCGGCCTCGCCGACGTCGTCACCGCCGAGGCCGGCGGCACCGAGATCGGCACGCTGTTCGTCGACGAGGGCTTCGGCACCCTCGACGAGGAGACGCTCGACGAGGTCATGGACGTCCTGGACGGCCTGCGCGACGGCGGCCGGGCGGTCGGCATCGTCAGCCACGTCGCCGAGCTGCGCGCCCGCATCCCCGCGCAGCTCCGCGTCACCAAGGACCGCACCGGCTCCACCGTGAAGGTCGTCGTCTGACCTGCGCCTCCTCCGGCGGCCGGCCGCGCGTCAGGAGATGTGCTGCAAGATCACGTTGTGGACGTGGTGGCTCTTGTCGCTGCCGCGGAACTCGACCTCGTAGGTCTGGTGGCCGACGTGGATCGCGATCGACCCGGTGGAGAAGTACGACCCGGCCCACGACTTGTTGCTGACCACGCTCACCGAGGTGATCTTCGAGTACGGCACGCTGGTGATCGCGTACTTCTTGCCGGCGAAGCTCCGGTCCTGGATGATCACCCGCCGGTCGGTGAGGCCGATGAACCCGGTGCCCGTCCCGACCGCGTCGTAGACGGCGATGATCTGCTCGCCGGGGAGCAGCCCGCTCTCGATCTGCTTGAGCTGGCTCGACCTGTCGTGTTCGATCCCGTCGCCCATCGGTCCCTCCGGTGCTCGGTGTGCCGGTTCGACGGGCGCGCGGCCCGTCCCGTTCCGCAGGGCAGTGTCTCAGCCCGCCGCGCGGGGATCGCGCCGCTTCGGGGAAGCCGGTCCCTCCGCCGCCCACGGTGCCGCGCGTCACCGACCGCGAGTCCCCGGCCGGGACGCCTCGCCGACCGAAAAGACCAAAAAAACTAGTGTATTTGGTTGAACCGGGGCCGTGCAGGCGGGGTGCGCGATGGCGGCACAGTCGCGCCCTCCCTCGCAAGTGAACCCCATCTGAACTGCATGAATAAGGCTTCCATCAAATCTGTGCGGCGCTTCACACCCCCCGCCTATAGACCGGGACCGGTGCGAACAATTAAACCTAATGCGCTCGTAAAAATTAGGACCCGGAAGGGGTCGACACGATGGATGGAGCCAGATCGAGGGCGCTGGTCGCCGCGATCGCGTTCGCGCTCGCGCTGACCGTGTCGCTGTGGACGATTCCACGCGGCAGCGGCGCGACCGAGGCGTCGCACGCGGCGGAGTCCGCGCCCGCGGCGGAGGCGGCGGCGCCGTCCGCCGCGGAGGACCACGGAACCTCGCACGACGCGTCCGCCGGCGGTGCGGGCGACTGGAAGGCCATGGACGAGGCCATGGCGAAGCGGGACAAGAGCTTCCCCGCGGCCACCAAGGGCCAGGGCGGGCAGGACCTCGTCCCGAAGGTGCTGGCGGACGGCACCAAGGAGTTCCACATGACGGCCGCGCCCCTGAAGTGGGAGGTGGAACCGGGCAAGGTCGTGGACGCCTGGGGCTTCAACGGCATGGTGCCCGGCCCGACGATCCGCGCGGACGTCGGGGACAAGGTCCGCATCGTGGTCAAGAACGACCTGCCCGAGCCGACCAGCGTCCACTGGCATGGAATCCAGTTGCCCAACAAGATGGACGGCGTCCCCAACGTCACCCAGGACTCGATCAAGCCGGGCAAGTCGTTCGCCTACGAGTTCCCGGTGACCCGGATCGCCGACACCTGGTACCACTCGCACTACAACGGCACCAAGCAGGTGAGCAGCGGGCTGTGGGGCGCGATCCAGTTCGGTGACATCCCCACCCCCCACAAGGAGAAGGTGGCGCAGAAGCAGATCATCCAGATCCAGGACGCCGGCGTGATCGGGATGACGCTCAACGGCAAGTCGTTCCCCGCGACCAAGCCGCTGAAGGCCAAGGTGGGCGACTGGGTGCAGGTCACCTACGTCAACGCCGGGACGATGGCGCATCCGATGCACCTGCACGGCGTGGACCAGGTGATCATCGCCAAGGACGGGTTCCCGCTGGAGCAGACCTACAAGGCCGACACCGTCAACGTCGCGCCGGGCGAGCGCTACACCGTCCTGATCCACGCCGACCAGCCCGGCAAGTGGATCTGGCACTGCCACATCTTCCCGCACGCCGAAGGCTCCCAGGGCATGTTCGGCCTGGTCATGGAGATGCAGATCACCTGAGCGCGGCACCCCGAACCGCTCGGATCCCCCCTTTCTCACATCTGGAGTGAGTCAATGTCCACAACCCCCGCGCCGGACGATCCGGCGTCGGGCGGGCCGTCGGCGCCCGCCCGCAGACACTGGACCGCGGCGCTGAACGGGTACCTGCCCGCCATCAGCGCGGCGCTCGCGCTCGGCCTCATCGTCGGGCTGCTCATGGTCGGCTTCGCGCCCGGCGACCAGCACGGCACGCTGGCCGCGTCGCAGGAGGCCGGCTCCTCCTCGTCCTCCTCCGGCGGCGGTGACGCGGCCCTGCCCGGGAAGGGCAAGAAGGTCACCCTCGAATTCGAAGAGGGCGACATGTACATCAAGCCGAACAAGGTCACCGTCCCGGCGGGCGCCGACGTCACGGTGAAGGTCGTCAACAAGGGCAGCATGAACCACACGTTCAGCCTGCTCGGCAAGACGAACAAGGAGCTCGAACCAGGCCAGTCCGAGACGCAGCACTGGGGCGTGCTCACCGAGTCCACCCAGGCGTGGTGCGTCGTCCCCGGCCACAAGGAAGCCGGCATGCTGGTCGACGTCACCGTGACCGGCGGCAAGACCGCGTCGGCCGCGGCGGGCGACACCGGCGCGGCGGCGAGCGGCACCGCCGCCGGCGACTCCGCGAACGCCAAGATCGACCCGGCCGCCAAGCCCGCCGCCGGCTGGAAGCCGCACGACCCGACGGCACCCGCCAACGACGGCAAGGACGTCCACGAGGTCACCTTCACCGTCACCGAGAAGGAGATCGAGGTGGCCCCCGGCGTGAAGCAGACCCGGTGGACCTACAACGGCTCCGCGCCCGGCCCGACACTGCGCGGCAGCGTCGGCGACACCTTCCGGATCAAGCTCGTCAACAAGGGCTCGATGGGCCACTCGATCGACTTCCACGCGTCCAAGGTCGCGCCGAACGTCGAGATGAGGACGATCAAGCCCGGTGAGACGCTCGTCTACGAGTTCAAGGCGCAGTTCGCCGGCATCTTCACCTACCACTGCGGCTCCGACCCGATGATCTACCACATCGGCAACGGCATGCACGGCGCCGTGATCGTCGACCCGCCGAAGCTGGACAAGGTCGACAAGGAGCTGGTGCTCGTGCAGTCCGAGCTGTACCTCGGTCCCCAGGGCAAGCCCGGCGACATGGCCAAGATGATGGCCGGCGAGTACGACGCGGTCGTCTTCAACGGCTACCACAACCAGTACGTGCACGCCCCGATCAAGGTGAAGCCCGGCGACCGGGTCCGCGTGTGGGTGGACGACGGCGGCCCCAACGAGAACATCGCCTTCCACGTCGTCGGGACGATCTTCGACACGGTCTGGAAGGACGGCGCCTACCTGGTGCGCAAGGGCAACGCCGACAAGGGCGGCGCCCAGGTCCTCGACCTGCAGCCCACCCAGGGCGGCTTCGTCGAGTTCACCCTTCCCGACGCCGGCACCTACGCGTTCCTCGGCCACAAGATGAGGAACATGGCCGCGGGCGGCGTGGGCGTCTTCCAGGTCGGCTGACCCACCCCCAGGAGGTGACCATGACAACCATCGAGACCAGCGGCACGGCGACCGCCCCGGCGGCCTCGTCCGCGCTCACGGCCGGACGCGTCGCGGCGATCGGGTCGGCCCTCGCGGCGCTCGTCCACTACGCCGTCGTGCCCGAGCACCTGAGCGAATGGTGGGCCTACGGCGTCTTCTTCAGCGCCATCGGCATGTTCCAGCTCGTCTGGGCGGTGCTCGCCTGCACCGGGAGCGAGCGGCCGCTGCTGCTGTCCGGGCTCGCCGTCAACCTCGGCGTCCTCGCGCTGTGGGCGGTGAGCCGTACGGCCGGCCTGCCCTTCGGCCCGGAGGCGGGCGAGGCGGAGGCGGCCGGCGTCCTCGACGTGCTCAGCGGCCTCGCCGAACTGGCACTGGTCGGCGGAATCCTGCTCGCCCTTCGCGGCCCGCGTTCCAAGGCGCGGCAGACCGCGGCGAAGGACTCCGCGGTGAAGGATCCCGTGGCAGAGGGTTCCGCGGACGCCGCGGAGGAACCGGCGGAGCGGAGCGGCTGACGCCTCCCGGCCCGGCCCGTCGGCCCGCGGACGCCCGAAAGGGGTCCGCGGGCCTTCCGCGCGTCCGGGCCGTCAGCCCTCGGCTTCGCCGTCCGCCGGGGCGGTGCCGGCGTCCGCCCGGTCCGCCTCGCCATCGCTCCTCGGGGCGCGGCGCAGGTAAGCCAGGCAGAGGTGCGGCTCCACCAGCGGATCGAGCCGGTCCGCCGCCATCGGCACGTCCAGCTCCTCGAGCGCGCCCTGGATCAGGCCGAGATGCAGCCGGCACACCACGTCCGCGTGCTGTTCGGCGACCGTGCCGAAGGGGCAGTTCCGCACCCGGATGCGGACCTCGTCCGGATCCGTGTGACCGGTGTCGTGCTCGAACTCGGGGCTGAACCCGATGCCGGCCATCAGCCGGTTGAGGCGCTTCAGGGCCTCCGCCGGGTCGAGGCGCTGGAACGGGGCCGGCGCGTCGGCGAGATGGCGGCCCCAGGCGCGGCCCGCCTCCAGCGCGGCCCGCTCCGGATCGGGGAGCAGGCCCGAGACCAGGCTCGCCAGCATCTCGGCGAGCAACCGGTAGCTGTGCCTGCCGTCCGCGGCCTCCGCCCGGTACATCACGCGGGGGCGGCCGGGCCGGTCGCGGTCCTCGGCGACCCGCTCCACCAGGCCGGCCTCGGACAGCCCGTCGAGGTGGAAGCGGGTGGTGTTGGGATGCAGCCCGGCCCGCTCGGCGATCTCGCGCACGCCGAGCGGGGCGGCGCCCGCCTCGCGGACCACCCGCAGGACCCGTGCGCGGCTGCCGCCGAGCCCCGCCTCGGCCGCCGCGGGTTCCGCGTCGACCCATTCGCGGTCGTCCATGCTCCCGAGTTTATGCATATCGACTAGTGAAAACCACGGGCGGGAGCGGGACGCGATCCGGCGGCGCGGTCTAGAGGTAGAGGCCGGTGCCGTGCTCGGGGCGCTCGCTGGCGATGGCGTGCAGGTCGCGCTCGCGCATGACGAGGTAGTTCTCGCCCTGGATCTCGACTTCGTACTGGTCACCCGGGTGGAACAGGACCCGGTCGCCGGGCTTGACGATCCGCACGTGGTGGCCGACCCCGCAGACCTCGCCCCAGACCAGGCGGTTCCCCTGCTCCACGGTCGCGGGGATCACGATGCCGCCGGTGCTGCGGCGCTCGCCGCTGTCCTTCTCGACCTTGATCATGACGCGGTCGTGGAGCATCTGGACTTCGAACTTCGGCTCGGACACGCCGGCGAGTTTATCCGCCCGCGCGGAGCAGGGCGTCCCACGAGCCGGCGATGATCTCCGGCAGCGCGGAGCGCTCCGGCCGCCAGCCGAGCTCGGCCCGGATCGCGGCGGCGTCGCAGACCAGCACCGGCGCCTCCGGCCGGGCCGGGCGGCGGCGCGCGGGCACCGGCCGGCCGGTCACCTGCTCCACGGCGGCGACGACCTCGCGCACGGCCGCCCCGGCGCCGCTGCCGACGTTGTAGACGCGGTCCTCGCCGGGGCGGACGGCCTCCAGCGCCCGGACGTAGGCGGCGGCGAGGTCGTCGACGTGCAGGTACTCGCGGACGGCGAGCCCCTCGCCGTTGAGCTCGATGTGCGGGGCGCGCCCGGCGGCCACGGCGAGGGCCTTCGGGATCAGCCGGGTCTCGTCGGGGTCGGTGCGGCCGTCCACCGATCCCGCGACGTTGAACGTGCGCAGGACGACCGCGCCGGCCGCGCCCGTCCGCGCGTGCCAGCGGACGGCGTGCTCGGCGGCCAGCTTCGACGCCCCGTACGGGCTGGCCGGCGCGGGGGCCTCGCTCTCGGGGATCGGCTGCCGCTCCGGCGCCCCGTACACCGCCGCCGTGGAGCCGAGCACGATCCGGTCCGCCGCGACGGCCTCCAGCAGGTTCACCGTGCCCTGGACGTTGGCCGCGAAGTAGGGCAGCGGCTGCTCGAACGACTCCCGCACGCGGGTGAGCGCCGCCAGGTGGCACACCCCGTCGTACGGGCCGCGCGGGAGCCCGTCCGGGTCGAGCAGGTCGCCGCGCACGGGCCGCACGCCGTCCGGCAGCGCCGCGTCGCGCCGCACCAGCCCGTCCACCTCGTGGCCGGCCGCGACCAGCCGCCGCCCGACCGCGTATCCGATGTATCCCGCCGCCCCCGTCACCAGTACCCGCATGGGGCCAGCATCCAGGCGGGGCCGGGGCGGGGCAATGGCCGGTCAGGGCAGGGAGCCGAGCCTCGCGTACACGCCCGGGTAGCCGGGTTCGGCGCAGCCGCGGCCCCAGGAGGTCAGCGCGGCGACGCGGCCGCGGACGACCAGCGGTCCGCCGCTGTCGAACTGGCACGTGTCGGCCCGGTCCGATCCGGCGCACAGCATGTCGGACGGGTCGAACGAGCCGCCGTAGGCCCGCCGGCACGCCGCGTCGCTCCGCAGCGGGACGTCTGCGGCCCGCAGACGTGTGTTGAGCAGGTCGTTCTCCGACGTGAAGCCCCAGCCGAGGATCCGGCCCGTCCGGGCGGAGCCGGGCGAGCCGAGCGCGGCCACGGGCCGGTGCACGGGCCGTGCCAGCGTGAGGACCGCGATGTCGTGGTGCAGGACGGTCTCGCCCTTGAACGACGTCTCCCGGTAGTCCGGATGGATGCGCAGCGACGCCACGGGGACCGTCTCACCGCCATCGCCGGTCAGGTCGTCCCGGCCGAAAGTGGCCGTGAGCAGCCCCGGCACCGACCGGAACAGCGACACGCAGTGCCCCGCCGTGAGCACCCGGTCCGGCTTGATCAGCGCGCCGCCGCAGAACTGCCCCGACGGCCGGACGAAGAAGATCGGCGATCCGACCGCGGCGAGCCACGGGTACGCCGCGGACGAGGCCGGGGCGCCGCCCACGACGGCGGCTGCGGGGGCGGGCGCCAGCGGCAGCGCCGCCGCGGCGCCGGCCAGCGCGAGGGCGGCGCCGAGCGCGGCCGTCAGGAGGGACCGGCGGGAGTGGAGGGCCATCTGGGCAATGTACGAGCATCGAAGGCCGGGTGCACGGTGTTCCGGGCGGCCGGTTCCGGCGCCCGCGCCTCCTCCCCGTACGGCGCCTGCTCCTCGTACCGGGGGAACAGCACGAGCGCGAGCAGCGCCAGCGTGAAGCCGCCCGCCCGCAGCAGGAACGGTCCGGTCTCGCGCGGCCAGTCCTCGCCGAACAGCACGCTGCCGGCGAGGAGCAGGTACGTCCGGCCGATGACGGTGAGCACGACCGCGACGATCGCGATCCGGCAGCGCTGCAGCGCGACCTGCAGCTGGCCGAGCGCGATCGCGGCGAGGCCGATCGTCAGGTACGGGTAGGCGGACTGCATGACCGCCTGGAGGCTCCCGGTCTCCTGGTACACGATCGAGATGCCGCGGATGCCGGCCTCGGCCAGCCCGGCGCACGCCCCGGCGCCGATCCCGTAGGCGACGCCGGCCGGCTTGCGGGCGTGCCGGCCGCTCGCGCGGCGGTCCCCGACCAGCCATACCAGCGCGGCGACGAGCACCGCCGGGGCGCAGACGGCGATCATCGTCCAGGGCCGGGCGAGCGTGCCCGCCGGCGTGGCGCCGGCGTGCAGGCCGCCCTCATCGGAGGCGGACAGCCCGATCAGCATCGCGGCGAGGACGAACAGCGCGACGCTCGCCCACTCGCGGGCGCTGAGCCGCTCGCCGAGGAAGCGCACCGCGTACCCGACGAGCAGCACCAGCGCCACCGCGAAGATCGGCTGGGCGAGGGCGAGCGGCAGCGCGGAGAACGCCACGACCTCGTAGCCGAGGCCGAGGAACAGCAGCAGCCCGCCGCCGAGCCACACCGGGTCGGTCAGCATGAGCCGGGCGACGCGGAACGGGCGGCTGCCGCGCAGCGGCTCCATCCTCCGCGCGGACGCGCGGAAGACCAGGAAGGCGATGTAGTAGACGGCGGTCGCGATCAGTGCGAGGGCGGCATAACCCAGGTCGGTACCCATCGGGAGTGGCCTCTCGGTGGACGGGGGCGGGGCATGTCGTTCGGCGCGCCATCGAATCGACCGGTGCTATCAGGGTGCCCCGCGCGGGCCGCCCTTGCAAGTGCTCGCTTACATGCGGCTCAGCCGTACCGGCGGCCGGTGGTGGACGAGAGGCGGGTGACCAGCCCGCGCGGGACGAACCGGGCGGCGCCGGCGAGCACCTTGTACTGCGCGCCCGGGATGCTGACCTCCGCCCCGCGGCGCAGGTCGCGCAGCGCGGCGTCGACGACGTCGTCCTTGTCCAGCCACATGAAGCCGGGCAGGCCGGACATGTCCATGCGTGCGCGCTCGTGGAACTCGGTGTGCACGAAACCGGGGCACAGCGCCATCACCCGGACGCCACCGCGCGACCGCTGCCGCAGGTCGGCCGCGATGCCCCGGCTGAAGCTCACCACCCACGCCTTGGACGCGCCGTAGGTGCCGCGCGTCGCGAACGCCGCCATCGACGAGACGTTGAGCACCGCGCCCCGGCCGCGCTCCAGCATCCCCGGCAGCGCGGCGTGGGTGAGCCGCAGGACGGCCTCGCAGTGCACCTTCAGCATGGCCAGCTCGTCGGCCACCGGGACGTCCAGGAACACCCCCTTGTTGCCGAACCCGGCGTTGTTGACCAGCAGGTCGACGTCCTTGCGGACGCGTTCCTCGGCCGCCGCCAGCCCCTCCTCGGCGGACAGGTCGGCGGGCAGCGCCTCGGCGCGGACGGCGTACGCGCCGCGCAGCTCGGCGGCGGTGCGGTCCAGCCGCTCGGCGTCGCGGGCCAGCAGGACGAGGTCGAAGCCGTCGGAGGCGAGGCGGCGGGCGAACGCGGCGCCGAGGCCCGCGGTCGCGCCGGTGATGAAGGCGGTCGGCATGGCTCCGAGCCTAGGCGGCCCGCCTCGCGGTGAAGTGCCGCGGGTCGGGGCGGCGCGTCGCGCGGCGGTAGGCGAACGTGAACCCGGGCCAGTTGTTGACGACCTTGCCGTCGGCGGTCATGTACCAGCTCCGGCAGCCCGCCTCCCACACGGTGGTGCGCATCCGCTCGCGCATCTCCCGGGTGAACGCGTCCTGGACGTCCGGCTTGACGTCGATCCAGGCGAGGCCCGCGCCGCGCAGCGCCTCCACGCAGCCGAGCACGTACCGGATCTGCGACTCCAGCATGTAGATGATCGAGTTGTGCCCGAGGTTGGTGTACGGGCCGTACAGCAGGAACAGGTTCGGGAAGCCGCTGACCGTGATGCCGAGGTGCGCCTGCGCGCCGTCCCGCCACGCCTCGTTCAGCTCCCGGCCGTCCCGCCCGACGATCTTCATGGGGGAGAGGAACTCGGTGGACCGGAACCCCGTCCCGTACACGATGACGTCCACGTCATAGGCGCGGCGCGCCGTCTCGACGCCGGACGGCGTGATCCGCACGATCGGGTCGGTGATGAGGTCGACGTTCGGCCGGGCCAGCGCCGGATAGTAGTCGCTGGAGAGCAGGATCCGCTTGCAGCCCATCGGGTAGCCGGGGATGAGCGCCTCCCGCAGCACCGGGTCCCCGATGGCGTTCCGCAGCGTTTTCTTGAACCGCTTCTCCAGCATCGCCATCAGCTTGGGGTATTTGATGAACCCCAGCGCCCGCGCCTCGTACGCGAGGTAGACGTAGGCGCGGTTCAGCTCCCACAGGCCCGGCACGGCCTTCATGGCGGCCTGCTGCCAGGGCCGGTACACCCGGTCCGGCTTGTCGATCACGTACGGCGCGGACCGCTGGAACAGCCGCAGCTCCGCCGCCTCCTTGGCGATCTCCGGGACGAACTGGATCGCGCTCGCCCCCGTCCCGACCACCGCGATCCGCTTGCCGCGCAGGTCGGCGCCGTGGTCCCAGCGCGCGGAGTGGAAGCTCGTCCCGGCGAACGAGTCGCGCCCCTCGATGTCCGGCAGGACGGGCCGGTTCAGCTGCCCGCACGCCGACACCAGCACCCGCGCCTCCAGGTCGCCGTTCGTCGTGGAGATCCGCCAGAGCGCGGCGTCCTCGTCGAACCGCGCCTCGGTGACCTCGGTACCGAACCGCACCTTCTCCAGCACCCGGTACTTGCGGGCGCAGTGCCACAGGTAGTCGAGGATCTCGGCCTGCGGCGGGAACCGGCGCGACCAGTCGGTCTTGCGCTCGAACGAGAACGAGTACAGGTGGGACGGCACGTCGCACGCGGCGCCCGGATAGGTGTTGTCCCGCCAGGTGCCGCCGAGCCCCTCGGCCTTCTCCAGGACGACCACGTCGTGGACGCCGGCCTCCCGCAGCTTGATCGCCGTCCCGATCCCGCCGAACCCGCTACCGATGATCACCACGCTGTGCGCCATGGCCGTCCGAACCTCGTTCTACTCGGTGTCCACCGAGCCTAGGTGACCACGAGGTCACTGACCAGGTGCCGCAGCCGCCCGGTTTCTGCCGATCCGTACCGCTGATGCCCGTGATCTCCCCCAGAGCAAGCGCTGATCACCGGAAACGCCGGGAACCGTCGGCGGCGTCTGGAAAGATCACCCCATGTCCGACGACCTCCGGGCGCATCTGGACGCGCTCAACGCGCCACGGCCGACGCGCGCGTGGCGCCGCCGCACACTGGAACTCCTGGCCGCCCCCGCCGCGCGCGACGAGGTGCTGCGCAGGGTGCGCTGGTACGCGACGAAGGAGCCGGACCTCGCCGGCGGGCGGCCGTTCTCCGACCCTTCGCTGCGCGCCGAGCCGGGCGCGCGCGGCCGGGTGTGGGCCGCCGCGCTGCTCGGCGACCCCGGCGTGATCCCGCTGCTGGACGTCATCGCGCGCCGCGCCGCCGGGGTGACCCGCGAGTTCCGGCCGTCCGCCAAGCTCGCCGGCGCGGCGATCAACGCGCTCGGCGAGTTCGCCGACCCGCGCGCCCTCGACGTGCTGCGCGGGCTGAGCCGCGACGTCCGCTACCCGGGCCTCGGCCGGCGGATCGCGGCGGCCATCGAGGCGGCGGCGGCCCGCCGCGGCATCACCCCCGCGCAGCTGGTCGAGCGCGGGGTGCCCGCGCACGGCCTCTGCCGGGACGGCTCGCTCGCCCGCGACATCGGCGCCTACCAGGCGGTGCTCGTCATCGAGGACCCGCTGACCGTCCGGCTCACCTTCACCGGCGCGGACGGCCGGCCGCTGCGCACCGTCCCGGGCGCGCTCAAGGTCCCGTTCGCCGCCGAGATCAAGGAGCTGAAGACCCTGGTGAAGCAGGTCCGCGCGACGCTCGCCGCCGAGCGGACCCGCATCGAGGCGCTGATGGCGGTGGAGCGCACCTGGCCGTTCGCCGAGTGGCGCCGCCACTACCGCGACCACCCGGTCACGGGCGTGGTCGCCTGCGGCCTGATCTGGGAGTTCGAGGGACCGGACGGCATCTGGCACGCGGCCACCCCCGGCGAGGGGGTGCTGGTGACGGTGGACGGCCGCGCGCTGCCCGTCCCCGCCGATGACGCCCGGGTGCGGCTGTGGCATCCGGCGCGGGCGTTCCCCGGCGCGGTGCGGGCCTGGCGCGGCTTCGTGACCGCGAACCGGATGACGCAGTCGTTCAAGCAGGCGTTCCGGGAGACCTACCGGCCCGCCCCGGCCGGCGCCGGGCCGGTCCGGCGCCGCGGCGGGTTCGACGGCGAGCTGCGGCGCGTCTTCGCCGAGGGCGCCTGGCGCGTCAGCCACCACGACGGCACCCGGTTCGAGCGGAAGGTCGCCGGCCGCTGGCGGGAGGTCCACCCGGCGGACGTGCCGCCGCTCGTGTACAGCGAGGGCGCGCGGGAGGTCGACCTGTTCCTCCGCGTCACCTCGATCACCGAGGAGGCGCCGTTCGGCGAGCTCTCGGCGAGCGCCGAGATCCGCGGCGACGCGCTGCGCCGCATCCTGCCCGGCACGAAGATCGCCGGCCGGTGCTCGGTCGACGGCAGGTTCCTCGTCGTCCGGGGCGAACTGCGCACCTACAAGATCCACCTGGGGTCGGGGGGCGTGCTGATGGAGCCCGGCAACGCCCGGCTGCGCGCGGAACCGTCCCGCAGGCCGAGCCAGAAGGGCCTGTTCCTGCCGTTCGAGGACGAGCGCCTCACACAGATCCTCGGCACGGCGTTCCTCCTGGCCGCCGACCACCGCATCAGCGACGAGACCGTCCTCGCGCAGATCAAGCGGGGCGCCTGACGCCCCCGCCGCCCGCCTCGCCCCCGCCGGCGGAGACCTCGCCGCGTTGCGGAGCTAGTCCCCGCATCCGCCCGGACCGTCTACCCTGGACAGGTTTTTCGCGCACAGGGGGAGATGATGTCGACGACGCGGCTGCTGGTGCTCGGCGGGGTGCGGCGGTTCGGGCGGGCCCACGGCTACGAGGTGCGGCGCCAGCTGATGTCGTGGGGCTCGGACGAGTGGGCCCACGTGAATCCCGGGTCGATCTACCACGCGCTGAGGCAGCTCGCCAAGGAGGGCCTGCTGCGCGCCCACGAGGTGGAGGAGAGCGAGGCCGGGCCGCCGCACACCGACTACGAGATCACCGACGCGGGCCGGGAGGAGTTCCTGCGGCTGCTGCGCTGCGCCCTGTCGACCGTCGACATCCGGCATCCGGAGATGCTGACCGCCGGGCTCGGGTTCCTCACCGAGCTGCCGCGCGCCGAGGCGGTCGAGCTGCTCCGCCGGCGGCTGGACGGGCTGGCCGCGTGGCGCGCCTCGGTCGCCCCGCACCTGGACGAGCAGGACCCGTCCGACCACCTGCGGGAGCTGCTCGGCTACTGGATGCACTCCGCGGAGTCCGCGACGGCGTGGACGCGCGGGCTGATCGAGCGGCTGGAGTCGGGCGCCTACGTGATGGCAGGCGAGTCGGCAGGCGAGAAGGCCGGCGAGTCGGCAGGCGAGGCGGCAGGCGAGGCGGTCGGCGAG
>NZ_JBIQHY010000038.1:0-30185 GCF_044508335.1 Actinomadura sp. | reverse complement strand
GGCGAGGCGGTCGGCGAGCGGTGACGGGTCACGTGTCGGCGAACGTGCGCGGGACGATCACCCGCAGCGCGTTGCCGCGCAGCCTGATCGACACCGGGGTGCGGCCGCGGATCTCGCCGTCCACGTCCACCTGCATCGGCGGGTCGGTCTCGATCTCGACCTGCGCGGTGGTGAGGAACGCGTCCTCGGCGAGGGACCGCCACTGGCCGGTGAGGACGTGCCGGGCCGTCGCCGAGGCCAGCCGCAGCCGGCGCTCGTCGCCCAGCCGGTAGACGGCGAGCAGCCGGTCGTCCGGGCTGGCGTCGCGGGCGATCCGCTGCCCGCTGTGGTGCGCGCCGTTCGCGATGTTCAGCTGGTGCGTCGCGACCTCGTAGGTCTTGCCGTCGATCGTGATGCGGGCGGTGAACGCCTCGTGCCGGGGCAGCAGCCCCGCCGCCGTCAGCGCGTACGCGGGGCGCCCCACGAACCGCTTCAGCGCGTGCGGGACGTGCTCGGCGACCTGCACCGACAGCCCGAGGCTCACCATGTTCGCGAAGATGTGCTCGCGGTCGGCGCCCGGCCCCTCGCCCTGCGGGTCGCCGGTCGACTCGAACCAGCCGACGTCCACGTCCGCGACCTTCCCGCCGTCCGGGCGGCCCACCGCGAGGGTGCGGACCGCGCCGGCCAGGTCGAGCGGCAGCTCCAGGCTGCGGGCGAAGTTGTTGGTGGTGCCGAGCGGCAGCACGCCGAGCGCGATGTCGCGGTGCGCCAGGTGCCCGACCGCCTCGGCGACCGTCCCGTCCCCGCCGCCGACGACCACGAGGTCGGGCTCCAGGGCGAGGACGTCGGCGAACAGCTCCCGCAGCCGGGTCGGGTCGGTGACCGGGAACACGTGCAGGAACTCCAGGCCGGACTCGCGGAGCAGCCGGCGGGCCGTGCCGAAGAGCCGGCGGCCCCGCCGGGACCTGGAGTTGATCACCAGCACCGCGCGCCCGCCGTCCGCGATGGCCGACTCCAGCTCCGCCTTGCTCCGCATCTCGACGCTCCGCATCCCGACGGGTCGCCCTCCCATCCGCGTCACCCTACAAGGAACGTAGACCGGCACGGCCGGTCCGACACTTTATAAACCCATTGCAAAGCGTTGAAACATGGCGCCGAGTGGGGATCCTTACAAAGAACTCGCTGCTGATTGACCCGGGGCGGAAAACATGCGGCTGCGCGACATGGCGGGAGCGGGCGTGGTGGGCGAGCGCCGTCCGCGCCCCCGGGTGCTCGACCTCGCCGTCCGCTCCACGGTCCTGGACGACGTCGCCCGCGTCCGCCTGCTGCTGCCCCGCGGCTGGTCGCGGGACGCCTCCCGCACCTGGCCGGTGCTCTGGCTGCTGCACGGGTCCGGCGCCGGCCGGGACGGCCACACCGCCTGGACCGACCACACCGACGTCGAGGAACTGACCGAGGACGCCGAAGTCATCGTCGTGATGCCGGACGGCGGCCCGTGCGGCAATTACACCGACTGGTGGAATCGCGGCGCGGGCGGCGCGCCGAAGTGGGAGACGTTCCATCTCGCCGAACTGCGGCAGATCCTGGAACGCGGATACCGCGCAGGCGCGGACCGCGCCGTCGCCGGGAACGCGATGGGCGGCCTCGGCGCGCTCGCCTACGCGGCCCGGCACCGCGGGCTGTTCCGGGCGGCGGCGTCGTTCAGCGGGCCGGTGCACACCCTGCACCGCGACCCGGCCGGGCTCGACGTCGCCGACCTCGTCGAGCTGAGCGTCGCGGTCGGCGCGCCGTCCCTCGACTGGACGGACGTGTGGGGCGACCCCGACGAGCAGCGCATCGTGTGGCGGCAGCACAACCCCTACGACCTGGCCGGCCGGCTCGCCGGCGTCCGCGTGCACGTCACCGCCGGCGACGGCGCCCCCGGGCCGTACGACGCGGGGTCCGGCCGGGACGCGCTGGAGGCCCTCGCCTGCACCGTGTCCCGGGAGTTCGCCGACAAGCTGGGCAGACTCGGCATCCCGGTCACGACGCACTTCTACCGGGGCACCCACACCTGGCCGTACTGGCGGCGCGAGCTGCGCGCGGCGCTGCCCGACCTGCTCGCCGAGATCATCTGACGAGCGGCTAGGGTCGGGGAGTGGCCGAACCTCGTTCTGATGCAGCCGTCCCCTCGTTCTGGCAGGCGCTCGGGCTCCCGGGCATCATCGACGTCCACGTCCACTTCATGCCGCCGCGGCTGATGAGCGCGGTCTGGGGCTACTTCGACGAGGCCGGCCCGCTGATCGGCACCGAGTGGCCCATCCGGTACCGGGACTCGGAGGAGGAGCGGCTGGCGTTCCTGCGCGGCCTCGGCGTCCGGGCGTTCACGTCGCTGTCCTACCCGCACCGCCCCGGCATGGCCGAGTCGCTGAACGAGTGGACCGCGCAGTTCGCCGCCCGCGTCCCCGAATGCGTGCAGACCGCCACGTTCTTCCCCGAGCCGGGCGTGGAGGACTACGTGGCCCGCGCCCTGGACTCCGGGGCGCGCGTCTTCAAGGTCCACCTCCAGGTCGGCGGCTTCGACCCGCGCGCCAAGGAGCTGGACGCCGTGTGGGGGATGCTCGCCGAGGCCGGGGTGCCCGCGCTCGTCCACGCCGGTTCGGGGCCGGTCGCGAACGGCTACACCGGGCCCGGCCCGTATGGGGAGGTCCTCGCCCGCCATCCGCGGCTGACCACGATCGTCGCGCACCTGGGCGCCCCCGAGTTCGAGGGCTTCTTCGCGCTCGCCGACGCCCACGAGCGCGTCCACCTGGACACCACGATGGTGTTCACCCGGTTCGCCAGCCTGGCCGCGTTCCCGGACGCGCTGCTGCCCCGGCTCCGCGAGCTGGGGCTGGAGGGGCGGATCCTGCTCGGCACCGACTTCCCGAACATCCCCTACGAGTACGCGCACCAGCTGGAGTCGCTGGCCGCCCTCGACCTGGGCGACGACTGGCTGCGGGCGGTCTGCTGGCGGGGCGCCGCCGAGCTGTTCGGGCTGTGATGAGGGGCCGGCCGCCCGTTTCATGGATTTTCACGCCCGGCGGCTGGTCATAACGGGACTCGATCCCCGATCTTGACACCCCCTGCGGCACTCGCGACCTTGGGAGCGCTCCCACACCGTCGAAGGGACCGGGAAAGAGGAGATCGAATCCCATGGCCGGATCCTACGGAACCAAGCGCACTCTCCTGATCATGCTGGCCGCGCTGCTGGCGCTCGTGTTCGTCCCCGCCGCGCCGCCCCGCGCGCTCGCGGCGGCCGGCACCGGGTACTGGCACACCGACGGCCGCCGGCTGCTCGACTCGAACGGGCAGCCGGTGCGGATGACGGGCATCAACTGGTTCGGCGCCGAGACGTCCAACTTCTCCCCGCACGGGCTCTGGACGCGCAACTACAAGGACATGCTCGACCAGATGAAGAGCCTGGACTACAACACGCTCAGGCTCCCCTACACCAACCAGCTGTTCGACTCCGGCAGCGCGCCGAACAGCATCGACTACGCGAAGAACCCCGACCTGCAGGGCCTCAGCGGGCTGCAGATCCTCGACAAGATCATCGACTACGCGGGGCGGATCGGGCTGAAGGTCGTCCTCGACCGGCACCGCCCCGACGCGGGCGGGCAGTCCGCGCTCTGGTACACCGACGCCTACCCCGAGTCGCGCTGGATCTCCGACTGGGAGATGCTCGCCCGGCACTACGCGGGCGACACCACGGTCATCGGCGCGGACCTGCACAACGAGCCGCACTCCCCGGCCTGCTGGGGCTGCGGCGACCAGGCGACGGACTGGCGGCTCGCCGCCGAGCGGGCCGGAAACGCGATCCTCGCCGTCAACTCCAACTGGCTGATCATCGTCGAGGGGGTCAACGACCACCAGGGCGACAACTACTGGTGGGGCGGCAACCTGCAGGGCGCCGCGCAGTACCCGGTGCGGCTGAACGTCCCGAACCGGCTGGTGTACTCGGCGCACGACTACGCCACGTCGGTGTACCCGCAGCCGTGGTTCGACGACCCGGGCTTCCCCGACAACCTCGCCGCGATCTGGGACAAGAACTGGGGCTACCTCTACAAGAACAACGTGGCCCCCGTCCTGCTCGGCGAGTTCGGGACGACGCTGACCGACACGCGCGACCAGGCGTGGCTGCGCACCCTGATGGCCTACCTGGGCACGGGGACCAGCGGGATCTCCTTCACCTTCTGGTCGTGGAACCCCAACTCCGGCGACACGGGCGGCATCCTGAACGGCGACTGGACGACCGTCAACACCGCGAAGCAGTCCTACCTCGACCCCTACCTGCTCGGCGCCTTCGACTCGGACGACCCGGGCGACGGCGACCCGGGCGACGGCGACCCCGGCACCCCGGACGTCTCCTGCGCGGTCGACTACACGGTGCAGAACAGCTGGCAGGGCGGCTTCACCGCGCAGATCACCATCACCAACAGCGGCTCGGAGGCGCTGAACGGCTGGACGCTCGGCTTCTCCTTCCCCGGCGACCAGAAGGTCGGCCAGGGCTGGAGCGCGACCTGGTCGCAGTCCGGCGCCGACGTGACCGCGAAGAGCCTGGACTGGAACGGCGCCATCGCGCCCGGCGCGTCGCAGACGATCGGGTTCCAGGGCACCGGCTCCTCGTCCGGCGCGCCCGCCGGGTTCGAGCTCAACGACCAGCCCTGCGAGGCGTGACATGTCCCGCAAGGCACTGCTCGCCGCCGCCCTCGCGGCGGCGCTGCTCCCCTGGGCGGCGCCGGCCGCGCGGGCGGCGGACGGTCCGGCGCTGACCGTCGACCCGTCCGCGTCCCGGCACGCGATCAGCCCGTACATCTACGGCATGAACTTCGCGGACGAGGACCTCGCCGCGGAGCTGGGGCTGCCCGTCCGGCGGTGGGGCGGCAACGCGACCACCCGCTACAACTACCTCTACGACGAGACCAACCGGGGCTCGGACTGGTACTTCGAGAACGTGCCGGGCCCGGCCCCCGACCCGGACGCGCTGCCCGACGGGTCCGAGACCGACCAGTTCACCGAGCAGGACCGGCGGACCGGCACCGACACGATCCTGACCGTCCCGCTGATCGGCTGGACGCCGAAGGGCCGCGACTACAGCTGCGGCTTCAGCATCGAGAAGTACGGGCCGCAGGAGAGGGCCGACAGCGAGTGGCGGCCGGACTGCGGCAACGGCGTCAAGACGGACGGCACGAGGGTCACCGGCAACGACCCGTCCGACACCAGCGTCCCGGCCGGGCCCGAGTACGTCACCGACTGGCTGGCGCACCTGACCGGCAAGTACGGCACGGCGAAGAACGGCGGCGTCCGGTTCTACAACCTCGACAACGAGCCCGACCTCTGGCACGAGACGCACCGGGACGTCCACCCGGACGGCGCGGGCTACGACGAGATGCGCGACCAGACGTACGCGATCGCGTCCGCCGTGAAGGCCGCCGACCCGGGCGCGAAGACGCTCGGCCCGGTCGGCTGGGGCTTCCAGTCGCTGACGATGTCGGGCCTGGACAAGCAGACGTGCGACCGCGACGGCGGCGACTGCTGGTCCGACCCGCCGGACCGGGCCGCGCACGGCGGCACGCCCTTCGCCGCCTGGTACCTGCAGCAGATGAAGGCGTACGAGAAGGAGCACGGCACCCGCATCCTCGACTACTTCGACGAGCACCTCTACCCGCAGCAGAGCGGGGTGGCGTTCGGCGAGGCCGGCGACGCGGCCACGCAGGAGCTCAGGCTGCGCTCCACCCGGCAGCTCTGGGATCCCGCCTACACGGATGAGAGCTGGATCAACCAGCCGATCCAGTACATCCCGCGCATGCGCGAGCTGGTGGACCAGAACTACCCGGGCACGAAGCTCGCCATCACCGAGTACAACTGGGGCGCGCTCGACCACATGAACGGCGCGCTCGCGCAGGCCGACGTCCTCGGGATCTTCGGACGCGAGGGCCTGGACCTCGCCACGCTGTGGTCGCCGCCGGGCTCCGCCGACCCGGGCGCGTACGCCTTCCGCATGTACCTGGACTACGACGGCGCCGGGTCCGCGTTCGGCGACACCTCGGTCAGCGCGTCGAGCGCCGACCAGGGCCGGCTCGCCGTGTACGCGGCGGAGCGGTCGTCCGACGGGGCGCTTACCCTGATGATCGTCAACAAGTCGCTGACCGACGACCTGACCAGCACGGTCTCGATCGCCGGGCGGTCGGGGCAGGCGACCGGGCACGTCTACCGGTACAGCGGCGCCGACCTGTCGTCGATCGTCCGGGCGCCGGACGTGCAGGTCGGCGCGGACGGGTTCACCTCGGCGTTCCCCGCGTCCTCGATCACGCTGGTCGAGATCCCGGCGGACGGCGGGCCGGCCGCGTCCGCGTGCGAGGTCGGATACCACGTGGTGAGCCAGTGGGGGAGCGGGTTCACCGCCCAGGTCACCGTCGCCAACACCGGGACCTCGCCCGTCTCCGGCTGGACGCTGGGCTTCTCCTTCGCCGCCGGCCAGCGCGTCACCCAGGGCTGGAGCGCGACCTGGGCGCAGGAGGGCGCGGACGTCACCGCGCGCAACCTGTCCTGGAACGCCGGCATCCCGCCGGGCGGCTCGGTCACGATCGGCTTCAACGGGTCGAGCGGCGGGACGAACCCGGCCCCGGCCGCCTTCACCCTGAACGGAGCCCCCTGCAAGACGTGACGCCCGCATGAGGAGCGGCGGGCCGCCCCGGCCGTCCAGCCGGGGCGGCCCGCCGCGCGCCGGACGGGTCAGTGGTCGCAGGGGGAGTTGCCCGCGTGGTCGTGGGGTTCGCCGGCCTCCGACATGTGGCGCGGGCCGTGCGCGTCGTCGCAGTGGCCGTTCCCGCTGCCCGGCGGGCCGGCCACGTGGTCGACCTCCAGCGTCGTGTGCGTGATCCCGTACGCGGCGCGCAGCACCTCCTGGAGATCGCGGCGGACGGCGTGGCAGTCGCCCTGCGTGTCGACGAGCACGTGCGCCGACAGCGCCGGGTAGCCGGAGCCGACCTCCCACACGTGCAGGTCGTGGACCTCCTCCACGCAGGGGCGGCGGACCAGCCGGGCGCCGAGCTCGGACGGGTCGATGCCCGCCGGCGCCGCCTCCATGAGCACCCGGCCCGCGTCCCGCAGCAGCCCGTACCCGGCCTTCAGCATCAGCGCCGCCACCACCAGCGAGGCGACCGCGTCGGCGCGGACCAGGTCCGCCGTCCACACCAGGAGGCCGGCGATCGCGGTCGCGATGAACGCGAACAGGTCGTTCAGGATGTGCTGGAACGCGCCCTCGACGTTCAGGCTGCGCCGGTCGGCCCGGCTGATCAGGTAGGTCGCCGCGACGTTGACGGCGATGCCGGCGAGGGCCGTCCAGAACACGAACTGTCCCGCGACGGGCGGCGGGTCGATCAGCCGCCGGACGCCCTCGTAGACGAAGTACGCCGCGAGCAGGATCAGCGTCAGCCCGTTCAGCTGCGCGGACAGGATCTCGGCGCGGCGCAGCCCGAACGTGTACCCGCCCTTCGGCGGGCGCGCGGCGATCCGCATCGCGACCAGCGCGAGCGCGATCGCGAACGCGTCCGTCATCATGTGCGCCGCGTCGGAGATCAGCGCCAGCGACCCGGACAGCAGCCCGATGACCACCTCGCCGGCCATGAAGGCGACGATCAGCGCCAGCGCGCCGGCGAGCAGCCGCCGGTCGGCCCCCGCCGAGATCCCGTGCCCGTGTCCGTGTCCGTGACCTTGGTCGTGTCCGTGTCCGTGACCTTGGTCGTGCCCGTGGCCGTCCGGGGTCACGGGACGTCCCCGCCGTGGCCGACGTGGGTGAGGGCGAGGTCGAGCAGCATGCGGACGTGCGAGTCGTCCAGCCGGTAGTAGGCCATCCGGCCGGCCCGGCGGACCCGGACGACGCGGTTCGCGCGCAGCAGCCGCAGCGCGTGCGAGACCGCCGACTCCGAGTGCCCGCAGGCCGCGGCGATGTCGCACACGCACATCTCACCGCCTTCGAGCAGCGCGGTGATCACCCGCAGCCGCCCGGGGTCGGCGAGCAGCCCGAACACCTGGGCCAGTTCCCCGATCGTCTCCGCGCCCGGCATCGCGGCGGAGACGATGGCGACCTTCTCGGGGTCGACGACCCGGACGGCGCACGCCTCGGCGGGGAGGACATCTGACTGACTGCTCATATGAGCAAATGTAGCGCACGTCCCGGATCAGGAGACGACCGGGTCCGGCTCCTCGGACGGCGGCAGCGAGATCGGGCTCTGCGGCTCCTCCCGGGGCGGCGTCATCCCGCCGGTCGCCGTACCCGAGTAGCCGTCCGTCACGCCCGGTGACTCACCCGAGGTCCCCGGGCCGGGCGACTCGGCGCTCGGCGACTGCGGGGCGCCGGGAGACTCCGCGCCGGGCGACTCCGGGCCCGGCGACTCGGGACCGGGCGAGTCGGGGCCGGGCGACTCGACCGGCGGGGAGTCCAGGCCGGAGTCGGACGGCGCCGGAGAGTCGCTCGCGGTGGCCTCCGTCTCCGTGGGCGGCAGCCCGGTCGGCGGCCCGTCCTGCTCGCCCCCGGTCGCGCGGGGCCGCTCGAACCCCATCGTCGCCTCCGGGTCGACGAGGACGAAGGCCGTGATCGTCCCCTTCCGGGAATCCCGCGGCCGGATCCTCGTCACATTCCGCTTCTCGAATCCCGGCCAGGACCGGCCAGTATAGATCGCGTTCCCGGTGGAGATCTTTTGCTCCGGCCGGGTCAGCGGATTACCGCAATTGCACTTCACCACCGGCACGCCGTAACCATTGACCAGAACGCCCATTCCGGCCTGCAGGACGGCGGGCGCGCTCGTCGCCCTCCCGTCGCGGTAGCCGTGGTTGGTCACCAGCGTGTCGGTGCGCAGCAGCACCGGCGTCAGCCGCGACACATAGCGCGGTATGTCGCTCACCGGGATGCCCTGGACCTCCGCCCACGCCCGCCCCTTGTCCGGGTTGGCCTGCAGGAACGCGATCAGCTTCTGCTGGTCGCAGGTCGACGCCTGCCGCGTCCCGCCGTACAGGCCGGGGGAGTCGCCGTCCTTCGTCCCGCCCGCCTGCGGCCGCTCCTTCACGTTCATCTCATCGGTGCCCGCCACCAGCGTGTACGGGTCCGGACCGGGCGACCCCACGGTCAGCCGCGTGATCGTCGCGCCGGCGTCCCCGCAGCCGGCCAGCGTGCCCGCCGTCAGCGCCAGCACCGCGACCGCCCCCGCGACCGCCCTGTGCCGGGCAATTGGCGAATGGATCTCAAGCATGCCTCTACTCCCGCTCCGGGCCAGCCGAACCTATACTCTTTGATGCCGGCCGGAGCGGATTTGTGCGCGGCGGAATGCCGAGTTTTTTCACGGGGGTGCGAAATGGCGGGCCCGGTTCCCCTCGACCCCTCCGACCCGACCCGGCTCGGCGGCTGGGAGCTCCTCGGCCGCCTCGGCACCGGCGGCCAGGGCGCGGTGTACCTGGGCCGCCCCGCCGACCCCGGCGCCGGCCCGTCCCGCGTGGCCGTCAAGCTCCTGCACGCCCGGCTGCTGGGCGACGCGAACGCCCGCGAGCGCTTCGTCCGCGAGCTGGCCCTCCTCCAGCGCGTCGCCGGGTTCTGCACGGCCCAGATGCTCGCCGCCGACATGGCCGGCGACCGCCCCTACATCGTCAGCGAGTACGTCCCGGGCCCGTCCCTCCGCGCCCTCGTCCAGGAGGAGGGCCCCCGCACCGGCGCCGACCTGGACCGCCTGGCGATCAGCTCGGTGACGGCCCTGTCCGCGATCCACCGCGCGAACGTCGTGCACCGCGACTTCAAGCCGCAGAACGTCCTCATGGGCCCGGACGGCCCGCGCGTGATCGACTTCGGCATCGCCCGCGCCTTCGACGCCGGCACCACCCTGACCAGCCAGGTCGTCGGCACCCCCGCCTACATGGCGCCCGAGCAGTTCTCCGGCCGGGCCGGACCCGCCGCCGACCTGTTCGCCTGGGCCGGCACCCTGCTGTTCGCCGCCACCGCCCGCGATCCCTTCGCCGGCGGGCCGCTCCCGGCCGTCATGTACAAGATCATGCACGAGACGCCGGACCTGCGCGTCCTCCCCGGCCCCCTCGCCGAGGTCGCCGCCGCCTGCCTGGCCAAGGACCCGTCCGACCGCCCGACCTCCGAAGAGGTCCTCCTCTGGCTCCTCGGGCGGGGCAGCCCGACCAGGCCGGTCCCCGGCACGGCCCCCGCCCCGGGCACGCCACCGGAAGATGGCCCGAGCCCGGACGCCCCGGCCCCCGGCACCGCCCCCTACACCGCCTCCTACACCGGCGCCGGGGGCGGCCCCGGCACGGCGTCCGACCCGCGCGTCACGCCGGAGCCCGCCTGGAGCACGGGCGGCCCCGGCATGCCGGACACGGCCACGGCGTCCGGCCCCGGGGCGGTGTTCGGCCCCTCCGGCGCGTCCGGCCTCGACCCGGCCCCGGACACGGCGCCCTACACGGGCGTTCTGGGCGCGGCGCGGGGGCCGGGCGCGGCGAACGGGCCGCCGGGCACGGACTGGAGCGGGCCTCCGGCCGGACGGGGCACGGAGTCCTGGGGCGATGCCGATCCCGCCCCGCGACAAGGCGCCGGGACAGGGGGGCCGACCGGTGCGGGGCGGTTGCGGCGCGGGCCCGCCGTGGTCACCGGCCTGGTCCTCGCGGGGCTGCTCGCCGCCCTGGACGTCGCCGCGCTCGCGATCCTGATCGCGCGGCCGTCGCTGACGGAGGGGAACCGCGGGGGCCTGCTGCCCGTGGTGGCGTCCTCCTTCGCCGTCGTCGCCGTGGTCACCCTGGTGGCGGTGATCCTCGCGTGGCGCGGCTCGCGCGCCGCCGCGTGGACGGTGATGGCCGCGCGCGTGGTCCGCGTCGCCATGTGGGGCGCGTGGGGCGCGCTCGTGCACGTCCAGGCGTCCGCGCTGGCCGGGCACGCCGTGCTGACCGCCGTCGTCGTGGTCCTGCTCGCCATGGGCCTGTCGCGGTCATCCCGGTGACCGCCGCTCCGACCACTCCTTGAGGTCGCGGCGCTCGATCGCGGCGGCCATCAGGTCCGGGAACGCGTCCGGGGTGCACGCGAACGCGGGGACGCCCATCGCGGCCAGCGCCGCCGCGTTGTCGTGGTCGTAGGCGGGCGCGCCCTCGTCCGACAGGGCGAGCAGCACCACCACCTGCACGCCCGCCGCCGTCAGCGCCCCGACCCGGCGCAGCATCTCGTCCCGGACGCCGCCCTCGTACAGGTCGCTGATCAGCACCATGATCGTGTCGTTGGGGCGGGTGACGAGGCCCTGGCAGTACGCGATGGCGCGGTTGATGTCGGTGCCGCCGCCGAGCTGCGTGCCGAACAGCACCTCCACCGGGTCGTGCAGCTGGTCCGTCAGGTCCGCGACACCGGTGTCGAACACGACCAGCGACGTGCGCAGCGACCGCATCGAGGCGAGCACCGCCCCGAACACGCTCGCGTACACCACCGACGCCGCCATCGAGCCGCTCTGGTCGATGGCGAGGACCACGTCGCGCTTGACGGCCTGCTGCCGCCGCCCGTACCCGATCAGCCGCTCCGGGACGAGGGCGCCGTGCTCGGGCAGGTAGTGCCGCAGGTTCGCGCGGATCGTCCGCTCCCAGTCGACGTCGGCGAGCCGCCTCGGCCGCGGCACCCGCGCCGACCGGTCCAGCGCCCCGCCGACCGCCGACCGCGTCCGCTGCGCGAGCCGCCGCTCCAGGTCGCGGACGACCCCGCGCACCACCGCCCGCGCCGACTCCCGCGCCCGGTCGGGCATCACGCGGTTCAGCGACAGCAGCGTCCCCACGAGGTGCACGTCGGGTTCGACGGCGTCCAGCATCTCCGGCTCCAGCAGCAGCCGGGTGAGGTCGAGCCGCTCGATCGCGTCCTTCTGCATCACCTGCACGACGCTGGACGGGAAGTACTCGCGGATGTCGCCGAGCCACCGCGCCACCGAGGGCGCGGAGTCCCCGAGCCCGGCGCTGCGCCGCCCCGGCCGCGACCGGCCCCCGCCGGCCCCGCCGCCGTAGAGCTTCTCCAGCGCCCCGTCGATCCGGACGTCGTCGCCGGTGAGCGACACCCCCGTCCCGTCGGCGCTCTCGCCCCCGAGCACGAGCCGCCACCGCCGCAGCCGGTCGTCCACGCCGTCACCGCTCACACCGGCCCCTTTCCATGCCTCGTCCGTCCCGCGGACCCTCATCAGGGCGCGCACCCGCCGCACCCCGCCGCTTCGCCTCCGTCGCCCGCGTCATGTGCGCCAGCCGAGGATCTGGAGGGCCGCGGCGGCGGCCGGGGCGGCGCGTTCGTCGTCGATCTCCTCTTCGGGCGGAGGCGGGGAGGCCGTGCCGGGGGCCGTGCGGCGGCGGAGGCGGTCGCCGATGGCGCGGCGCTCGGCGGCCGGGTAGGCGCCGAAGGTGCGGCGGAGGAGGGGGAGGACGTCGGTGAACGAGCCGGCGGGCAGGCCCGCGATCCAGGCGTCGACGAGGCGGAGGAGCGGCTCGTCGTGCAGCAGGAGCAGCGCGCCGCCGGACAGGAAGCCCTCGATCCAGGCGGCGGCGCGGTCGGGGGGCGTGCCGGCCGAGACGGCGCGCGCCATCCGGGCGGGGACGTCGTGGAGCCGGCCCGCGTCGAGGAGCAGGCGGGTGAGGCGGCCCTCGATGAGGCCGTGCAGGGCGTCCGGGCGGGCGAGGACGCCCTCCAGGGTGCGCCGCCAGCGTTCGAGGCGGCCCTCGTCGCCCAGCAGGGACAGCGCGCCGTGGACGGCGTCGACGTGCGCGAGGAACTCGCGGGCGGCGTCGTCGTCGAGCCCGGTGATCGCGGGCGGGAGGCCGACGCAGACGCGGACGACCAGGCCGTCGACGACGGTGCGCAGCGGGCCGGTGGACGTGCCGCGGACGTCGCCGTAGCGGAGGGCGCGCACCAGCGCAGGCATCGCCGCCATCAGGTGCGCGACGTCGGTGTCGACGGCGGCGCGGTCGGCGAGGGCCCGCATGACGGCGGGCAGCGCGTCGCCGAGGTCGGCGAGGAGGCAGCGCTCGGCCACCGAGGTGAGGTCGGAGAGCGCGGCGGCGTCCTCGGCCACCGCGCGGGCGCGGGCCGTGGCCGCGCCGCGGACGGTGGTGCCCCACGCGCCGGCCTCGATCAGCTCGACGTCGAACTCGGGCCGCCAGGCCAGCGTCCAGGTCTCGCGGAACGTGCCCTTGGAGCGGCCGGTGCCGGCCGGTGCGCCCCACTCGACGTCCAGCAGGCGGAGGCGGTGCAGGAGGCGGCTGCGCTCCAGGTCGGTGGGCTTGCGCAGGTCGAGGTCGAGTTCCCTGCCGAGTGCGGACGGCTTGAGCCGCAGCCGCCTCTGCTCGGCCTGGAGGTCGCGCTGGAGCGGGACCATCGGCGTCCGCTCCGGGACGGCGCCGAGCCGCTCCCCGACGACCAGGCGCTTCTGGATCAGCTCGACGGGCAGGTCGGCGCCCTCGCACAGCACCGCCCGGGTCGCCTCGGTGACCTCGTCGAGCCCGGCGAGGGGGCGGCCGCGCAGCGCGGCGAGGGCCTCGGCGAGCCGGACGGCCTCGATCACGTGCGCGGACGAGACGTGCAGGTCCTCGTCGCGCAGGACGCGGGCGGCGGCGGTCAGCCACCGCTCGACCGGGCGGTCGCGGGCCGTGAACAGGTGGTGGTACCAGCCGGGGGAGCGGACCCCCGCGCCGTAGCCGGAGCGCCCGGCGAGGCGGCCGTGCGTCCACGGCACCCAGGTCATGGCGACCTTGGTCTTGGGCAGCCCGCGCAGCGTCCGGTCGTCGTGGGCGGCGGGGACCTCGGCCCGCAGGGCGGGCACGTGCCACGCGCCGCAGACCACCGCGACCCGCTCGTGGCCCTCCTTGAGGGTGCGGCGCAGCGTCCGGCGCATGTGGGCCTCGCGCTGCTCCTCGCGGGGCGCGGCGGGCTCCTCCGCGAGCCGCGCCCGCAGCTCCGCCATCGCGTCCGCGATCGCGGGGAACGGGGACGGCCCGGCGCCGCGGTGCTCGACCACGTCGTCCCACCAGCGCTCGGCGTCGTCGTAGCCGGCGGCCTCCGCCAGCCGGCCCAGCGGGTCGGCCCGGACGCCCTCCGCGGCCGGCTCGCCGTCCGGTGGCTCGCCGTCCGGCAGCGGGACGAGCTGGTGCGCCGCCGGCAGGTCGCAGAACCGGACCGGGACGCCGGCGCCCAGCCCGTACCGGATCGCCTGCCACTCCGGGCTGAACTCGGCGAACGGCCAGAACGCGGCCCTGCGGTCGCCGTCCCGCGGGGCGGGGGAGTAGGCGAGCAGCGCGACCGGCGGCACCATCCCGGGGTCGCCGGCCAGCTCCACGATCGGGTCGGCCTCGGGCGGGCCCTCGATCAGCACCGCGTCCGGCTTGAACTCCTCCAGGGCGCCGCGCAGCGCCCGCGCCGAGCCGGGCCCGTGGTGGCGGATCCCGTAGACCTCGACGCGGCTCAAGAGACCTCCCGGCAGGCCCGGTAGAAGTCCCGCCATTCGGGGCGGTCGCGGACGACGGCCTCCAGGTACTCCTGCCACACGACGCGGTCGGAGACCGGGTCCTGCACGACGGCGCCGACGATGCCGCCCGCGACGTCGGAGGCGCGCAGCACCCCGTCGCCGAAGTGCGCGGCGAGCGCGAGGCCGCTGGTGACCACCGAGATGGCCTCGGCGGTGCTGAGCGTGCCGCTGGGCGACTTCAGCTTGGTGCGCCCGTCGGCGGTGACGCCGGAGCGCAGCTCGCGGAACACGGTGACGACGCGGCGGATCTCCTCCAGCCCGGCCGGGGACTCCGGCAGCTCCAGCCCGGCGCCGATCTGGTCGACGCGGCGGGCGACGATGCCGACCTCGTCCTCGACGGTCTCCGGCAGCGGCAGCACCACCGTGTTGAACCGGCGGCGCAGCGCGCTGGACAGCTCGTTCACGCCCCGGTCGCGGTCGTTCGCCGTGGCGATGACCGTGAAGCCCTTGCGCGCCTGCACCTCGGTGTTCAGCTCCGGGACGGGCAGCGTCTTCTCCGACAGGACGGTGATGAGGGTGTCCTGGACGTCGGACGGCATCCGGGTCAGCTCCTCGACGCGGGCGACCTGGCCGCGCCGCATCGCCCGCATGAGCGGGCTCTCCACCAGCGCCTGCTCGGACGGCCCCTCGGCGAGCAGCCGCGCGTAGTTCCACCCGTAGCGGATCGCCTCCTCCGCGGTGCCCGCCGTCCCCTGCACGAGCAGCGTGGAGTCGCCGCTGACGGCGGCGGCGAGGTGCTCCGACACCCACGTCTTCGCCGTCCCCGGGACGCCGAGCAGCAGCAGCGCCCGGTCGGTCGCGAGGGTCGCCACCGCCACCTCCATGAGCCGGCGCGGCCCCACGTACTTCGGGCTGATCGCCGTCCCGTCCGGCAGCTCGCCGCCGAGCAGGTACGTGGTGACGGCCCACGGCGACAGCCGCCAGCCGGGCGGCCGGGGCCGGTCGTCGTGCTCGGCCAGCCGCGCCAGCTCGCCCGCGTACTCCTGTTCGGCGTGCGGGCGCAGTACCGCGTTCTCGGTCAAGGGGTCAGCTCCTTCAGCATCTCGTCGCGGAAACGCAGGGTGGCGATCAGTTCGGCGACGCCGAGCGGCGCGGCGTCGCCCCGCTCGGCCAGCGGGGCGAGGCGGGCCGCGGCGGCCGGTTCGAGCCGCTGGTCGGCGAGCCGGCACAGCCGGGTGACCAGGTGCTCGTCGCGCCGCCCGGGACGCGCGGCGGACGCGGTCAGCGCCGCGACCACCGCCTCGGCGAGCGGCCCCGCCCACGGCCCGGGAACCCGTTCGAGGAGGCGCAGCAGGTCGGGCCGCCCCTCCACCCAGCGGATCAGGTCGGCCGCCGCCGCGTCGCGCTCGCCGTCGGGCAGGACGGACAGCAGGTCGGCGAGCGCCTCCGGCTCGTCCACCATGACGCCGCCCTTGAGCAGCGCCCGCGCCCACGCGCCGTCGCGCTGGGCGAGCGCGGCCCTGGCCCACCCGATGTGGACGTCCCGCCCCTCGGACTCGGAGACCGCTCCCTTGCGGGAGGACGGCTCCCCGGCCGCTCCGACGGGGAGGCAGACGATCTCCATCGGGGGCAGCTCGAACAGCTCCGTCCAGGTGGACAGCGGGGTGCGGGCGAGGATCTCGCGCAGCCACGCCGCCCGCGTCCCCACCGGCCCGCCCGCGCCGCGCGGCGCGAACGACCCGCTGGGGTGGAAGGGGATGCCGTCGCGCGCCATCTCCTCGTCGTGGGCGTGCGGCGGGTCCACCGCGATCCGCGTCCGCCGCCGCCCCCGCACGGTGCGGGTCTCCGCCGCCAGGCAGCCGCGGGCGCGCGCCGCCATCCGCGCCCCGTAGGCGGACCCGGGCAGGCGGGCGAGCAGGTCGGCCGCGAGCTGCCGGACGTCCTTGCCGCGATCCTCCAGGGCCGCTTCGAGGAACTCCTCGTCCGCCGGCGACAGCCCGTGCTCGAACGCGGCGAGGAAGGCCGTGCGGTCGGGCGCGGACTCCTTGGCCCACGTCTCGCGCAGCAGTTCCCGCGCGCGCTCGGGCTCGGTGCTCCGCAGCCTGGTCAGGTAGGCCGCGCGGCGGTTGCGGGTGCCCGTCTCCCACACCTCGGGGCCGCCGCCCGGATCGTCCCCGGATCCGACGAGGTACGCCCAGTCGGTGTTCTGCAGGGCCAGCCACACGCCGCGCCGCCCGGCCGCCCGCGCGATCGGCGGCCGCAGCGCCCGGTCGGCCCGGCCGCGCTCCAGCAGGTCGGGCAGCGCCTGCGCGGGCACCCGGTAACCCCGCTCCGCCGCCGCGCCGAGCCATTCGGGCAGCACCCGGGTCTGCTCCCCGGCCAGGATCCGCCGCAGCCGCGCGGCCGCCGCCCGGGGCACGACGGGGCGGTCCTCCACCGGGGCCGGCGCGACCGGCTCGGGCGCCGCACCGGACGGCACGAGCCCCGCCCTCCGCCGGACGGCCAGCAGCGCCGCCTGGTCGAGCAGCCGCCCCGCCCGGTCGCCGGCCTCGGCGGGCGCCTCCGGCAGGACGGGCGGATCGCGCCGCTCGGTGCCGAGCAGCGCGGCGGTGACGTGCTCGTTCCACGCGCTCACAGGACCACCGTCCCCTCGGTCTCGTGCCAGGCGGCCAGCGGGCGCAGGCCGCGCGGGCTCCACTCCCCGGACAGCGTGACCGGCCCGCCGCCCGACAGCGCGAGCAGCCGCCACGGGTCGCCAGTCCGGAGCGGCAGCGCGTCCCCGGCCCCGTCGATCACGTAGAGGCCGCCTCCCTCCGCACGCGCCGGCCGGGCGTTCTCCAGCGCCGCGGGCCAGCGGTCGAGCCAGGGGTCCTTCGCCAGCGCCGCCGCGTGCTCGTCCAGGAACTCCCGCACGGCCGTCCCGCCCGGCACGGCCGGTTCGGCGGCCCCGTACCGGCCGGCGACCAGCGCCCGCAGCGGCTGCGCGCCCGGATAGAACGCCAGCTCGGCGTCGACCTGCGTACCCGTCACGAGCGACGCGTCCAGCGATGCGCCCGGCGCCGCGAAGGACAGCACCAGCGCCGGCCGCCCCGTCCGCCGCCCCCGCAGCCACACCCGCCTGGTGGTCAGCAGATCCTGCGCGGTGTCGCGCGACCCGAGCACGCACCACAGGTCGCGGACGCGCTCCCCGCCGGACAGCACGTCCTCCTGCGGGACGGTGAACCCGACCCGCGAGCGGACCGTGTCGCGCAGCCCCTCCGGCAGCTCGTCCCGCCGCTGGTGCGCCCGGACGAGCAGCCGCAGCAGCGCGTACTCCTCCAGCAGCCGCCCCGGCCAGCCGGGGCGCCGCGGGATCGCGGCGAGCCCCCGCACCTGCCCCGCGAGCGCCCCCGCCTGGGCGTCGACGAGCCGCCGCGCCGCGTCGTCCCACAGCCGGTAGGGCGCCTTCTCCGCCTGCGCCAGCCCGTGCGCGACCTGGTCGCGGAGCCACTGGTCGAGCTCGGCGAGCCCGTCGTCGACCCGCTGCTCCCGCCGCTCGGCGGTCTTCGGATCGCGCCCCCGGCCGGCCGCCGCCGCCCGCCTCCGGGCCGCCCTCCCCGCCCGCTCGCGCCGCTCCTCAACCCACTCCGCGACCCATCCCGGCCGCGGCCCGCCCTCCACCACCGCGTCGGCCCACATCAGCAGCAGGCCGAGCGCGTGCTTGCACGGGAACTTCCGGCTCGGGCACGTGCACCGGTACGCGGGCTCGGTCAGGTCGACGCCCGTCCGGTACACGGACTTGCCGCTGCCCCGGCACTCGCCCCAGACGGCCTCGTCGTCGCACCCCGTGCCGCCCCATTTGCCGGGTTTGGCGACCCCGCCGGCGGCCTTCGCGGACGCCGCGTCCGGCGCGAGGCCGAGCACCTGCTCCCGGGCCCATCGTTCGCTCACACAGCCGAAACTATCCGTCCCCTACGACATTCTCCGCGTGACGATCCTGCGCGTTCTCCACGTGAGCGACGGTCGAGAACCTCGGAACGAGGCGTTTCGCGAGCCCGCGGCCCGGCAGGCCGGTCGGTCAGAAGCCGGGCGGTGCGGGGAGGTCGGGGACCGAGACGTCGGGGACGAGGAGGGCGCCGCCGGCGAGGAGGGCGAGCAGGGCGGTGGAGGCGAACAGGCCCACCCAGGCGAGGCCGGGGACGCCCGTGAGGTGGGCGAGCTGGTCGGCGTCGGAGGTCGGCGCCATGTGCCGGGCGCGCATCCGCTGCAGCTCGATCACCGGGCGGGTCGCGGCCAGCAGCAGGAACCAGGCGGCCAGGTAGGCGAACCCGGCCTGGACGACGGCGCTGCCCAGCCAGGACACCGCGAAGACGACCGCCCCCGTCGCGACCACCGTGAGCGCGCCGTAGGCGTTGCGGATCATCACGAGCATCGCCGCGAGGAGGGCGAGCGAGAACCACAGCATCAGCGTGATCCGGCCCCACGCGAGGAGCAGCGCGAAGAACAGGCCGAGCAGCGGCGGCGTGACGTACCCGGCCAGCGCCGTGAGGATCATGCCCGGGCCGTGCGGCTTGCCGCGCGAGACGGTCACCCCGGAGGTGTCGGAGTGCAGCTTGATGCCGTCCAGCTTGCGGCCGGTCAGCAGCGCGACGAGCGCGTGCCCGCCCTCGTGCGCGATCGTGACGGTGTTGCGCGCGATCCGCCAGGTCGGGCCGTGGAGCACCGCGGCGAGCGCGATGACGCCGACGAGGCCGACCAGCCACAGCGGCGGGTCGGGCTGCGATCCCGTCAGCCGGTTCCACATGTCGCCGATGCTGATGTCTTCCACGTCCACCCCGGAGTCCGTCGTCGCGATGCCCAACATTAGGACGCCGCGGATAACGTCCGCGTTCGGTTCGTCCTAGATCGGGGTGAGGTTCGGAGATCTCGACGCCTCTGCGGCGTATTGCCGCTAGGGTGCCTTCCCGTCGGCAGGGGACGGGGGTCCGGGGCGGATGACGGAGAACGCGGGCATCGACGCGGACGCGCTCGCCGGGCGGTTCGCGCAGCTGTTCGCCGCGCTGGCGGGCAACGTCGAGCGGATCGTGCGCGGCAAGCGCGACAAGATTGAGCTCGCGCTGGTCTGCCTGCTCGCCGAGGGGCACCTGCTCGTCGAGGACGTCCCCGGCGTGGGGAAGACCACCCTGGCCCGGGCGATCGCGGCGTCCGTGGAGGCGAAGTGGGCGCGCATCCAGTTCACCCCCGACCTGCTGCCCAGCGACATCACCGGCGTCTCGATCTTCAACCAGGGGACGAACGCCTTCGAGTTCCACCCCGGTCCGGTCTTCGCGAACATCGCGGTCGCCGACGAGATCAACCGCGGCTCCCCGAAGACGCAGTCGGCGCTGCTGGAGGTCATGGAGGAGCGCCGGGTGACGGTGGAGGGCGTCCCGCACCCGGTGCCGCGCCCGTTCATGGTCATCGCGACGCAGAACCCGGTGGACATGGACGGCACGTACCCGCTGCCGGAGGCGCAGCTCGACCGGTTCCTGATGCGGATCTCGATGGGCTACCCCGACCACCGGGCCGAGGTGGCGCTGCTCGCGGGCGCGCCGTCGGGCCCGGCGCTCGACCGGCTGCCGCCGGTGCTGGGCGGCGAGGACCTCGCCCGCGCGATCGACTTCGCGCAGCGGCTGCACGTCGCGCCGCCGCTGCACGACTACCTGGTGCGGGTCGTCGCGGCCACCCGCGAGCACCCCGAGCTGCGGCTCGGCGCGAGCCCCCGGGCGGGGATCGCGCTGCTGCGCGCGGCGCGGGTGCGGGCGGCCGCGGCCGGGCGCTCCTACCTGGTCCCCGAGGACGTGAAGGCGCTCGCCGTCCCGGTCGTCGCGCACCGGCTGCTCGTGACGCCGGAGGCCGAGCTGCGCGGCCGCACCGGCGCGGACGTGGTCGGCGAGGTGCTGCAGAACGTGCCGACCCCGCAGGCCGCGGGCGTCTGAGAAGCGGGTGTGACGTGCTGACGCCGCTCGGGTGGGGGACGGCGGCCGCCTCGGCGGCGCTGTACGCGGCGGGCTGGTGGCTCGGCTACCCCGAGCCCGCGGCGCTGGCGGTCGCCGGGCTCGCCGCGGTGGCGGGCGCGCTGCTGTGGACGCTGCCCGGACCGCGCCTGGACGTCGGCCGGGAGATCGCCCCCGCGAAGGTGGCGCGCGGGGAGCCCGCCGTCGGCGTCCTGCACGTCGCGAACAGGGGGCGCGCGGTCCGGGGGCTCAGCGCGCGGGACGCCGCCGGCCCTGCGGACGTGGCGGTCGGCATCCCGCGGCTGCGCCGGGGCGGCAGGCGCACCGTGACGTACACGCTGCCGACGGCGCGGCGCGGCGAGATCGCCGTGGGCCCGCTGCGGCTGGAGCGGGCCGACCCGCTGCGGCTGGCCCGCCGGGTCCGCGAGTACGGCGAGCCGCGGGTGCTGCTCGTCCGGCCGCGGACGGTGCGGCTGCCGGTGCTGCCGTCCGGCCGCGCCCACCACCTGGAGGGGCCGACGAGCGACCGGTCCCCGGCGGGCTCGGCGACGTTCCACGCGCTCCGCGAGTACGTCGTCGGCGACGAGCTGCGGCACATCCACTGGAAGTCGTCGGCCCGCACCGGGACGCTGATGGTCCGCCGGCTCGTGGACGCGAGCCTGCCGACGACGACGGTCGTGCTGGAGGCGCGGGCGGCGGCCTGGCCGGAGCCCGACGACTTCGAGCTGGCCGTGGACGCGGCGGCGTCCGCGGCCGCCGGGGCGGCCTCGGCGGGCTTCCCCGTCCGCGTCCTCACCGGCGCCGGGCCGCTGGCCGCCACGCGCGGCGGCCCGGACGACGCCGAGGCCCTGCTCGACGCCCTCACCGCGGTCGGGACGGACGACGGGCGGCGGTCGGCCGTGGACGCGGTGCGGAGCGTGCGCCCCGGCGGCTCCCTCGTCGTCGTCACGAACGGCGACGCCGAGATGGGGCGGATCGCGTCCGTCCGGCCCCGGTTCGACCGGGTCGTGGTGCTGCGCGTCCGGCCGGACGGGCCCGCCTCCGCGCCGCCCGGCGTCCTGGCCGTCGACGTCGATGACCTGGACGGCCTGGCGGAATCGTGGCGGCGGGCCTGGTGAGCCGCTATATCGCGCTGGCCGTGACGGCCGCCCTGGCCGCCGTCGCCGGCCTTTCGTTCCAGCGGGTCTTCGGCCTCGGGCCGGTCGTCCCGGTCGCCGCCGTCGCGGCGGTGGTCCCCACGCTGCTGGCCGGGCTGCTGTCGGGCCCGCGCGAGAAGGGGCCGTGGCCGCTGTGGATCTCGCTCGTGCTCACCGTGCCCGCGTGGGCCGCGACCGTGTCGGTCACCGTCCTGCGCCCGGCCCTGAGCGGCGGGACGCTGCCGCAGGCGCTGCGCGAGGGCGTGCTCAGCTCGTGGAAGGCGGTCCTGACCACGCTGCTGCCCGCGCCCGCCGAGCCCGAATACCTCGTCCTGGTCAGCGTGACGGTGTGGCTCGCGGCGTTCGCGTCCGCCGAACTCGCGCTCCGCACCTCGCTGCGCGCCGCGCCGGCCGTCCCGGCGCTCGGCGTGTGGGCGGTGGCGCTGCTGCTCGGCGTGGACGGCCCCGGATCGAACATGCCGCTCGCCGCCGCCACCGCCGTGCTGATCGCCGTCCTCGTGCTGATCCGCGCGGACGGCCCCGGCGCGGGCGTCGCCTGGCGCCCGCTCGCCGCGGGGATCCCGGCGGCCGCCGTCCTCGGCGCGCTGGCGTTCGCCGCCGGCCCGCTCGTCCCGGTCGGCGCCGCGCCCTACGACCCGCGCGAGCGGGTGCAGGCCCCGCCGCCGCAGCGGCGCGACGGCGTCAGCCCGCTCGACCGCGTCGGCGGCTGGCTGCTGAGCCCCGGCCGGGTCCTGTTCACCGTCGGCGCGGCGAGCACGCCGGCCGAGCGGCTCGCCGTCCTGGACCGGTTCGACGGCGTGACCTGGTCGTCCACGGCCCGGTTCGTCCCCACCGGGAGCCGCGTGCCCGCGGGGCCGGCGCCGGACGAGCGGCACGAGGTCGCCCAGCGCATCACGATCCGCGAGCTGACCGGCGTGTGGGTCCCGGCGCCCGACCGGCCCCGGCGGGTGGACGGGCTCCCCGTCGTCGTCGACCCGGGCAGCGGCGCCCTCGCCGCCGCGCGGCCGCTGCGCCCCGGCCAGACCTACCGGGTCGAGTCCGCGGTGCCCGAGTGGACGGCCGACGACCTGGCGGACGCGGGCGTCGCCACCGACGCCGAGGCGGAGGCCGCGCGGCGGCTCCCCTGGGGGCCGGGCGCGAAGCAGCCGCCCGTCCAGATCGCCGAGTTCCGCAAGTTCGCGCAGGCCGCCACCCGGGGCGCGGTGACGTCCCTCCAGAAGGCCGCGATGCTGGCCGACTACCTCAAGGTCTACGCCAAGTACGACGTGACCGCGCCGCCGGGGCACAGCTACCGGCAGATCGACTACTTCCTCGGCCAGGGCAGGCGCGGCACGCCCGAGCACTTCGCCACCGCCTACGCCCTGCTCGCCCGGACGCTGGGGCTCCCGTCCCGCGTCGTCGTGGGGTTCGAGGGCGGCCTGCGCGCGGGCGGCACCGTCCAGATCCGCTCCGGGGACGTGATGGTGTGGCCCGAGATCAAGTTCGACCGCCTCGGCTGGATCCGCTTCAACCCGCTCCCCGACAGCGCCCGCCCGTCCAAGGACGACGGCGGCGTCGCCGCCGGGCAGACCCAGCAGAAGCTGGAGCAGGCGCAGAAGAGCGCGGCCTCCCGGCAGCGCGCCCCCGAGCAGACCGAGACGGCGCAGCGGGAGCAGCGGAAGGCGGCCCCCGCCGCCGGCTCCCCGACCCCGTGGTGGGTGTTCGCCGCACTCGCCGCGGCCGCCCTCCTCATCGGCTACCTGTGCGCCGTCCTCACCGCCCCGGCCCTGCGCAGGCGGCGGCGCCGGACGGGCACGCCCGCCGCCCGCATCACCGGCGCCTGGCACCAGGCGCTCGACCACCTCGCGGACGCCGGCCTGTCCGCGTCCCGGACCCTGACCGCCCACGAGGTCGCGCACTTCGGCGCGTCCACCGTCGGCGACGCCGCCCGCGACCACCTGGCGCCGCTCGCCGACCTGGTCAACCACGCCCGCTTCGCCGCGTCCCAGCCCGACCCGCGCGCCGCCGACCGGGCCTGGGACCACACCGACGCGCTCGGACGCCTCGTCACCGCCAAGGCCGGGCGCCTGCGCCGCCTGCGCCGCCGCCTGCACCCGCGGTCCCTGAAAGACCGCCGCCGCGCCGAGCCGCCGCCGCGCTGACCGCGCCCCGCGATCCCGGGAACCCGCGGGGGCGTCAGGACGCGGGCACGGTCACGGCGATCTCGCCGCCGAGCACGGCGCCCGTCTCCAGGTCCAGGTCGTCCCCGCTCCAGAAGCGGCCCGGGTCGAACCAGTTCGGGCGGCGGCCCTTCGGGAGCAGGCCCATCGCCTGGTAGGTCACCGCGACGATCTCCGCGCAGAACGCCGTCTCCAGGTCGGCGTCCCGTCCGGCGGGGCGCCGCACCGGCACCCGGCCCCGCACCCAGCGCGCCGCCAGCTTCGACGTCGACGGGAACGGGGTGCCGTCCAGCCGGGCCACCGCGCGCAGCGCCGCGTCCTCCATCGCCCGGGACGCCGGCGGGTCGAGCTGCCGCAGCCACGCCCGCTGCCCGTACCGGTCGCCCCAGACCAGGACGGCGTCCCGCAGGTCGTGCAGCTGGGCGCCCCGGTGGTGGCCGCCCGTCCACATGTCGCGCAGCGAGCGGCCCAGCTCGGCGTGCCACATCAGCGGCGGCAGGTCGTCGACGACCAGCGCCATGCCGACGTGGTTGACGGGGCTGTTCGTCGTCATCTGGATCGCGCGGTCCGCGACCGTCCGGCCGCGGAACAGCCACACGTCCCCGGTGCGGGTCAGCTCGGCGGCCCGGTCGAGGGAGATGCTCGTACCCGGCATGATCGCTACGGTAGTCGCATGCGATGGAGAAAGGGCGCGTGGAAGGGCCCCGGCCTGTGGAAGGCGCTGGGCGTCGCCGGGCTCGTCGGCGTCGCCGCGACCGGCGCGGTGATCGTGCGCGCCGAGCGGCGCCGCCGGTCCTACACGCCCGAGGAGATCCGCGGCCGCCTCCACGAGCGGCTGGACGAGGCGCACCGGGAGCGGCCGTGACGGCGCGGGCGGTCCGCGCGCCCGGCCCCGGCGACCTGGAGCGCGCCTGGCGGGTCGTCTCCGCCGAGCTCCCGCCCACCCCGCTCGTCCCGTCCGGCCTGGCGCCCGGCGCGCTGCTGAAGCTGGAGACGTGCCAGCCGACCGGCGCGTTCAAGGTGCGCGGCGCGCTCGCGGCCGTCGCGGCGCTCCCGGAAGGCGTGCCCGCGGTCACCGCGAGTGCCGGCAACCACGGCCTCGGGATGGGCTACGCCGCCGCGAAGTCCGGCGCCGACGTGACCGTGGTCGTGTCCACGCGCGCGTCGCGGGTGAAGGTCGACAAGATCGGCGCGTACCCGGTGCGGCTCGTGCAGCACGGGCTGACCTACGACGAGGCCGAGGCGCACGCGATGACCCTCCCCGGCCACTACGTCTCGCCCTACAACGACCCCGCCGTGATCGCCGGGCAGGGCACCATCGGACGCGAGCTCGACCGGCAGGCCGAGGGGCCGCTCACCGTGGTCGCGCCGGTCGGCGGCGGCGGGCTGCTCGCCGGGCTCTGCCTCTGGGCGCGCGAGCGCGGGGACGTGCGGATCGTCGGCGTCGAGTCGGCGGTGTCGCGCGGCGTGTCCGCCTCGCTGGCGGCCGGGCGGGTCGTCGGGGTCGAGGTCGGCGAGACGTTCGCCGACGGCCTGCCCGGCAACCTCGAACCCGGCAGCGTGACCCCGGAGGTGATCGGGGAGACCGCCGAGCTGACCTCGGTGACCGATGACCAGATCCGGACGGCGCTCCGCGGGCTCTTCCACGAGCACGGCCTCGTCGCCGAGGGCGCCGGCGCCGCGGGCCTCGCCGCCGTCCTCGCCGGTCAGGTCGAGGTCACCGGCCGCCCGGTGGTCGTCGTGTCGGGCCGCAACATCACCGTCCCCGCCTACACCGCGGCGCTCCGCGAAAATTGATCTTTCCGGGAAAACCCGGGCGGGTGCGCGGCGGGAGACAGTACGGTTTCCGGTGCGAACGGGGCAGGTGAACACGCGTGCGTCTGGCGTTTCTGGGGTCTTTGTTCCGGCGTGACCGGTTGACCGGGCAGGTCGCCGCCGGGCTCGTCGGCGTGCTCGCCATCGCCGCCGCCGTCTACGGGGTGGGCGTCGCGAGCGCCACCTACCGGCTCGCCGACGTCGGAGCCTGGCTGACCGCCACCGGCCGGGGGCTCGTCGTGCACGTCAACGGCCCGGCGGGCAAGGTCGACGGCAAGACGGCCGTGGTCCCGCAGATGCGCGGCCACAACATCAAGATCGTCCAGGACGGCGGTACCGTGCTGATCGTCGACCTGGACACCGGCGTCGTCAGCCGGCTCGACCCGTCCCAGCTCGACATCGGGACGAGCCGCCCGCTCGGCAAGGGCATCCAGGTCCTCGCCGCGGGCGGGAAGGCGTACACGGTCGACTCGGTCAAGGGCGTCGTGCAGGAGATCGACCCGGTCGCGCTGACCCCCGTCGGCGCGTCCGCGACGCTGCCGCCGGTCCTCGGGCAGGCCGGCATCGACGCGCGCGGCGCGCTGTGGGTGCCGGTGGCGCGGAACGGCGAGGTCGCCGCGTTCTCCGGCGGCCGGCTGCGGCCGCCGGTCCGCGTCGGCGAGGCGGGCGACAGCCTCGCGCTCACCATGGCGGCCGGGAACCCGGTCGTCACCGACTCCACCGCCGCGACCGCGACCGTCGTCAAGGCGTCCGGCGAGAAGATCACGGTGAGCCTGCCGACGACCGTGCGGCGGGCCGGGCGCGGCGGCGTGCTCGCGCCCGCCGCGACCGAGGGCGAGACCGTCCCGCTGCTGGTGCCCGGCGCCGGGTCGCTCGTCACCGTCGACACCGGCACCGGCCGCTACTCCAGCACGCGGCTCGCGATGCCGAGGCACCGCTACCGGCCGCCGCAGATGCTCGGCGCGAAGGTCTACATCCCGGACGAGACCGCCGGCGCGCTGATCGTGTACGACTCGGCGAACAACCGGTTCGAGAAGCCCGTCCCGGTCGCGGGGCGGCCCGCCAAGCTGGACGTCTTCGTCCGCGACGGCATGCTCTGGGCGAACGACCCGTCCGGCCCGCGCGCCGTCGTCATCGACCGGGAGGGCGCCGGGAAGGGCGTCGACAAGTACAAGGACCGGGTGCCCGGCGGGCCGGACCGCCGGCCCATCCCGCTGCCCGGAGGCGGGGAGGCCCCGCCGCCCCGCGCGCCGCGGCAGCCGTCCCAGCCGCCCGCGCCGCCCGGCCCGGGGGAGCCGCCGAGCGCGCCGTCCAACATCTCCGTCACGCCCGGCGCGGGCACGATGCGGGTCGACTTCCAGCCCTCGCAGGGCGACGGCGTCATCGGCTACGTGCTGAAGGACGTCCCGTCCGGCATGACCGTGAGCCCGTCCGCGATCCGGCAGGGCGCGGGGCCCTTCACGTTCACGGTCGGCGGCGGCGACTGCGGGCGCGAGTACCGGTTCCGCGTCGCCGTCCGCTACCGGGACGCCCGCGGCCGGACCCGCGAGCAGGTGTCGGCGGCGAGCGACCCCGTCCGGCCGTGCGTGGCGCCGGGCGCGCCGACCGGCCTCACCGCCCAGGCCACGTCGTCCGGCGCCAAGGTGTCGTGGACGCCGCCGCCCGGCGCGGGCTCGGTCACCTACCGGCTCGCCTACGACGGCCCGGTCAGCGGCTCGGCCACCGGGGCGCAGACGTCCGTGACGCTCGGCGACGTGTACACCAACGGCTCCTACAGCTTCGCCGTCACGGCGGCCAACGGCGCCGGCACCGGCGCGGCCGCGGTGCTCGACGCGACGCTGACCGGCCCCGCGGCCAAGTACCCGGTGGAGCGCAACGGCAACTCCGACGCCTACATCCGGGCCACGCCCGACGGCAAGAACGGCGCGCTCGTCGCCACCATGCACGACAACAACGGCGAGATGATCACCGTCCACTGCCAGGAGAAGGGCGTCTACTACACGCACCCGCGGGACTCCAGCCTCGCCGGCGACATGTACGCCAAGGTCACCTGGCAGGGCAAGACCGGCTACCTGCTCGGCTACCTGGTCAACACGCCCGGCGACTGGAAAAGCTTCGCCGGGCCGCCCGTATGGAAGTGCAAGTAGCGCCGGTCAGCCGCGCTTCGGCTTGGCGGGCTTGGCCTTGCCCGTGCGCAGGCAGGCGGGCGCCGACCAGGCGACGTCCGGCGCCGCGCCCTGGTTGAGGCGCAGCACCGCGCCGACCTTGAAGCAGTAGGCGGTCTTCGGCCGCAGGCCCGGCACGGTCGCCGAGCGCGACCCTGCCGGGACCGTCACGATCGGCTCGTTCCCCGCGGGCCGGCGCTGCACGAGCAGCGGCAGCTCCCGCGCGGCGGGCGGCAGCGTCCAGGCGAGCGCGGCCGTCCGGCCGGCCTGCCGGACGGCGACCTTGCGCGGCCGCGCCGCCGCGAGCTGCGCGGCCGTCACCGGCTGCCGCTGCTGCGTCCCGGCCTGCGGGACGGCCTGGGACGGCGGCGGACCGGCGGCGTGCTCCCCGCCCTCCCCGCCGGGGCCCGCCAGCGCGAGGGCCCCGACGCCGAGCGCCAGCCCGCCGGCGAGCGCGACGCCCGCCGCGACGACCAGCCCGCGGCGCGGCCCGTCGTGCGGCCGGCCGGGGAGCGGCGCGGGCGGGCCGGTGTGGGGCGCGGTCGGGCCGGTGTGGGGCGCCGTCGGGTTCGTGTGCGGCGTGGTCGGGCCCGTGCCGCCGTGGGAGCCGCTCGCACGCGGGTCGCCCGTGTGCGGGTCGCTCGTCGTCGGCGCCCACTCCGGGACGAGCGGCGGCCCCGGCAGACCGGGCGCCGGCCCCGGGCGGACCGCGGCGGCGCTGTGGGGCACGTCCGTGACCGGGAGCCCCAGCTCGGCCTGCACCTGCTGCAGCGCCCGCGCGAACTCCACGGCGGTCGCGTAGCGCTGCTCGGGCGTCTTCGCCATCGCGCGGCCGATGACGTCCGAGACCCGCGGCGGGACGTCCGGCCGCTGGATCGGCGGCGGCGGCTCGTGCAGGATCCGCAGCATCAGCAGCGCGATGCCCTCGCCGGGCGGGCCCTTGAACGCCGGCTGCCCGGCCAGCAGCTGGTACAGCGTCGAGCCCAGCGAGTAGACGTCGGCGCCCACGCCGGGCGGCCGGCCCTCCAGCACCTCGGGCGCCGCGTGGTGCGGGGTGAACGCCTGGGTGTGCGTGGCGTCGAAGGAGTCGACCAGGCGGGCGACGCCGAAGTCGGCGAGCGCCGGCTCCCCGTACTTGGACAGCAGCACGTTCTGCGGCTTGACGTCCCGGTGCAGGACGTCGGTCTCGTGGGTGGCGGCGAGCGCGCCCGCCATCTTCACTCCGATGCGCAGCACGTCCGCGACCGGCAGCGGCCCCTCCTTGGCGAGCCGGTCGGTCAGCGCGCCGTGCTCGAAGTACTCCATCGCGATGTAGGGGCGGCCGGCGCGCGTGGTGCCGGTGTCGAGCACCGTCACGATGTTGGGGTGCCCGGACAGCCGCCCGGTGATCTTGCACTCGCGCTGGAACCGGCGCATCGCCGCGGCGTCCACCGCGCCGACCGACAGGACCTTGAGCGCGACCATCCGGTCGAGGCGCTCCTGGTGCGCGCGGTACACGACGCTGAAGCCGCCCTCGCCGACCTGCTCCAGCACCCGGTAGCCGGGGACGTCCTCGGTCATGGGTGGGGGGATCCCTCTCCGTCGCTCGTCTGTCCGGGTCGCGGCGGGGGCGCGCAGGTCCGGCCGCACGGGTCCGACGGGGTGCGGCGCAGGACGGTTCCCCGGGAGGTCAACAGCGTAGTACGGGGACGAATCCGGCGCGGCTCCTCCCGCGAACACGCGCCGCGGCACGGATCCGTCCGGAAATGCCGGGACATTTCTTTCGGGCTGGTTAATCGTTGTGCCAATTCCGTGCCGCGGCCCGCTCGCGGCGCTCTAACCTCGGGGTTCGCGACGATGGAACGGCCCAGAGGGAGTGGCCCGCCGTGACGGAAGATGTCATGACGAAACCGGGGACGGAAACGCCGCCGGCGAAAACGGCTTATGGGGACCTTGTCCGCATGGCGTATTTCGTTCTGCCGGGCAGGGGCAAGCGCGTCTACCGGCTGGCGATCGCCCGGCGGATCGTGGACGGCGCCGCGCGCGGCGCCCGCGACCGCTCCGCCGCCGGGCGCGCCCGCTGGCGCACCCGTGTGCTGCGCCGGGCGCTGCGCCCCTCCCGCCGCCTGCAGATCGGCCTCGGCCCCTGGCTGCGCGCGCTGCCCGGGCGGCTGCCCGACCCGGCGCTCACCGCCGCGCTGTCCCGGCTCGCGCCGCACGTCCGCGCCGCCTACGTGCTCCGGCACATCGAGGGGCTGCCCCGGTACCAGATCCGCGACCAGCTGATCGAGCTGGGCGTGCGCGACCCCTGGTCGGCGATCCGCGCCGCCGAGGCCGTCCGCGTGCCGGTGCCGCGCGGCGCCGACCGGTTCGAGCCGCAGGCGCTGCGCCCCGTGCGCACCCGGTCGGTGCTGCCGCTCGCGACCGCGGCCGTCCTCACCGCCGGGCTCGTCGGCGCGCTCGTCGCGTC
>NZ_JBIQHY010000037.1:27132-57723 GCF_044508335.1 Actinomadura sp. | reverse complement strand
ACCCACCGCGCCGAACCCCGCTCCCGCAGGCCCCGGCTCCGGGGCAACCCTTCTAACTTACCTGGCCCACACCCGCTGTCAAGCCGATCAATGAAGATCGTTTCGACGGTCGGAAGCGTTCCAGTCCCCCCGCGGCGACGACTCACCCCCAGGCACTGAACCTGGCGATGATCGATCCGTAGGAGATGCCCTGCGGGCCGGCCACCTCGCGGCGTCCTGCATCCCGTTCTGGGCTTTCAGACCATCATACACCAGCCCGAGCGCCGCTCGAACCGATTTACGAAGGTCCGCTCCCCCGGGCCGGCCGCCTCGTTCGGCGTCCCGCATCCCATCGGGGGCCGCCACCGAGAACCGGCCCCCTCACAGGGCCGGGCCGTTCCTGGTGGCTTCCCCGAGATCGGCCGCCCTGCGGCGTCCGCGTCTCCCGGAGCAGCAGAGACAGTAAGCGCGGCCCATGGCACCGTCAAATCGCGGCACAGGCGGCGCACCCGCCGCATTGTCACTCGAAGCACACCATCAACCCCGCTGACCTCGCCTTTCCCGTACTACGTGCATCGGGTCACAGTGGGGTAGCGTGCGCAGACGGCCCGTCCGACGGCGTCCGCGCCGAGGGCGGGCAGTGGCTCCCGGCACGACACTCGCCCGAGGTCAGGAGGAACACCTCGTGAATGTGCCCGTCGCCATCCGCGCCTCCGCGGAGCGTCTCGTGGTCGCCGCGACGATGGGGCCCACCGTCCATGACGTGCACGCTTGGCGGTTCAAGGTCATTCCCGGCCTGGTCGAGTTGCACGCCGACCCGGACAGGTTCCGGACCATGCACGACCCCGTGGGACGGGGTCTGCACCTCGGCGGCGGCGCCGCGCTCGTGAACCTGCGGCTGGCCGCCGCGCAGCTCGGGTGCGCGGCGGTGGTCCGGCTCCTCCCCGATCCCGGACGCCCGTACGTCCTCGCCTCGGTGCGCTTGGCCGGGCGTCACCGGGTGACCCGCGAGGAGCGCCTCCTCTACGCCGCGACACTGAAGCCCTTCCCCGGCAATCGTCCGCCGTCGGGCCTGCGGCCCGCGCTTCCCGTGGTCAACGAACTGGGGGAAGCCGCCCGGCTGGAGGGAGCGGCGCTTCACCTGCTTCCCGATGACAGGGGCGGGGAGAGCCGGCGGGCCGTTCTCACGACTCGTGGCGACTCCCCCGCCGAGTGGCTCCGCGCGGGCCAGGCACTCCAGCGGCTCCTGCTGAGCGGCACGGCTCGTGCCGTCTCCGTCTCGTTCATGTACGAGGAGGTCGACGTGCCGGGAGCCGAGGACGTGACGGAACCCGGGGAAGTACCGCAGGTGCTGCTCGAACTCACCCAGCGCGCGGACTCGGACCTACATGAGCCGCCGGTACGTCGAAAGGACGAAGGACAGCGGCACCGGCGTCGGGTCCGGTAGTGCCCGCAACCGCTCACGGAGCCGGTCGGCCGGGACGTGGTGCGCGCTCGGCCCCATCCCCACGAGCGTGGCCACCTCATCATGCGTCAGGACGGCCTCGGCCCCGACCTCCCGGCGTGCATCGAATTTGAAGTAGCCGGCGAGCGCGGCGTCCATCCGCTCGGTCTTCCGCGAGTCGATCGAGAGCAGCCCGAGCGGTTTGACGAGGCTGCCGAGATGCCTGGGCCCCGGGGTCACGGTGAATAGGAACCCGTCGTCGCGGAGCACCCGGTGGAACTCGGCCGCGTTTCTCGGTGCGAAGACGTTGACGACAGTGTCGGCGGCGCCGTCCCGGAGCGGAAGCGGGCGCCAGAGGTCGGCCACGACCGCGCCGGCCCGGGCGTGGGCCTTGGCGGCGCGGCGTGCGGCGTGCTTGGAGATGTCCAGCGCCAGGCCCACCGCGCCGGCCGACCGGTCGAGTATGCGGCTCAGATAGTGGCCGGTGCCCGCGCCCGCGTCGACGACGAAGGACGGAGCGGCCTCGGAGACGCTCCGCGCCAGCGTGGCCGCCAGCGCGTCGAAGTGGCCCGCTTTCAGGAAGTCGTCACGGGCGCGGACCATCTCCGGCGTGTCGGCCGTCCCAGGACGCGCGTTGCCCGGCAGGAGGTTCGCATATCCCTGCCGCGCGATGTCGAAGGCGTGCCCGCCCGGGCAGTGCAGTCCGCGGCCGGCCAGTTCGAGGTCCGCTCCGCACACGGGGCACACCAGGTAGGGAACGACATCGGCGAGCATCCGTCCATCATCGTCCATCCGGCGGCGGATCGGGCGTCACCACCCGCTTGTTCGCCCTCGCGCCGCCCGCTCGCGGCCCTCGCGGCTCCCGGAGGACGCGGCGGGCGTACCACCGGCCGGCGTCACGCCTCCGCGCGGCGGCGGACGTCCTCCATGTCGAGGCCCCGGACCTGCTCGATCACGTTCTCCAGCACCGGCTCGGGCACGGCGCCCGGCTCGGCGAAGACGATGAGGCCGTCCCGGATCGCCATCAGCGTGGGAATCGACCGGATACCGAACCTCTCGGACAGCTCCGGCTCGGCGTCGGTGTCGACCTTCCCGAACACGATGTCCTCGTGCCTGCCCGCGGACTTTTCGAAGACCGGCGCGAAGCGCTTGCACGGACCGCACCACTCCGCCCAGAAGTCGACCAGCACGATGCCGTCGGCCTGAGCCACCTTGTCGAAGTTCTCAGCGGTCAGTGTGACCGTCGCCATGTCGGTTTCTCCTCAGTCGGGGTATCAGGTCGTAGAGCGGCTAACAGCCTCGCAGTATTCCCCGCCCGGGAATCACAGAGCGGTAATTAGCGTTGTCCCCTTAGGGAGATCGCACCGGAGAAGGGTCAGGATGGCTGCAACCCGTACTAAGGGCGACAGGGTCGACGTCACCGACAAGGATCTTGTCGGTGCGTACCTCGACCGGATCGGCCGCACCCCCCTGCTCGACGCGCAGGAGGAGGTCGATCTGGCCAAGGCGATCGAAGGGGGCCTGTACGCCGAGCAGCTCCTCGACGACGGGAGGGTGCCCGAGGGCGCGACCCGCGAGGAGCTGGAGGAGCTGGCCGCGGCGGGGCTGCGCGCGAAGCAGCGCTTCGTCGAGGCCAACCTGCGGCTCGTGGTCTCGATCGCCCGGAAATACCCGACCGACTCGTTGCCCCTCATCGACCTCATTCAGGAGGGGAACCTGGGGTTGATGCGCGCGGTGGAGAAGTTCGACTACCGCCGCGGCTTCAAGTTCTCCACATACGCGACCTGGTGGATCAGGCAGGCGATCGGGCGTGGGCTGAGCCACACGGCCCGCACCATCCGGCTGCCGGTCCACGTGGAGGAGGAACTTTCGCGCCTGCGCCGCGCGGAACGCCAGCTGGGCCGCGAGCTCGGCAGGGAGCCGACCCGCGAGGAGCTGGCCGGGACGCTGGGCGCCGACGCCGAGCACATAGACGAGCTGCTGCGCTGGCGGCGGGATCCGGCGAGCCTGGACGCGACCGTCGACGACGCGGGCGAGACGCCGATGGGCGACCTCCTGGAGGACCCGGAGGCCGTCACGCCCGAGGCGGAGATCCTCGCGCTGGACGACATCGAGGGCCTCGCCCGCCTGCTCGACCGGCTGCCCGAGCGCGAGTCCGCCATCGTGCGCGCCCGGTTCGGGATGGACAGCGGGCAGCCGCTGTCGTACGCCCAGATCGGCGCCCGGTACGGCCTGAGCCACAACCGGGTGCGGCAGATCACCGACCGTTCGCTGCGGCGGCTGCGCCAGATGGCGAACGAGACGGATCTGAGCGGCCGCAGGACGCTGGCCGGCACCCCCGGCGGCGGCCGGGACCGGCAGCCCGCGGCCGCCGGAATACGCGCGGCCTGACCGGGCCTGCGCGGGCACAAGACCACATGACCGCACATCGGGCGGTCCCGGGGCATCGGGGCCGCCCGATTCGTGTGTCCGCCTCCGCCCGGCGCGTGCGGACGCCGCCGGACCGCCGCCGCGGCCGCCGAGACCGCCGCGGAGGACGGCCGCGGCGGGGCTCGCCGTCCCTCGCCGGGCGGGCGGTGCCATAGCCTTTTCCGTGTGAGTACATCCGCCGCCATCGGGGACCTCGACGCCTGGCGCGCCCTCCCCGCCTTCCAGCAGCCCGATTGGGACGATCCGGACGAGGTCCGGGCGGTCGCCGCCGAACTGGCGACGCAGCCGCCGCTCGTCTTCGCCGGCGAGTGCGACCAGCTGAAGTCGCAGCTCGCGGACGTCGCGCGCGGCGAGGCGTTCGTCCTGCAGGGCGGCGACTGCGCGGAGACGTTCGACGGGTCGACCGCCGACGCGGTGAAGAACAAGCTGAAGACGCTGCTGCAGATGGCGGTCGTGCTCACCTACGCCGCCAGCGTGCCGGTCGTGAAGATCGGCCGGATGGCGGGCCAGTTCGCCAAGCCGCGGTCCAAGCCGGTGGAGGTGCGCGGCGGCGTGGAGCTGCCCGCCTACCGGGGCGACGCCGTGAACGGGTTCGCGTTCGACGCCGCGTCCCGCCGCAACGACCCGCGCCGGCTGCTGAAGGCCTACCACTGCTCGGCCGTGACGCTGAACCTGTGCCGGGCGTTCACCAAGGGCGGCTACGCCGACCTGCGCCAGGTGCACGCCTGGAACCGCGACTTCGTCCAGCAGAGCCCGGCGGGGCGCCGCTACGAGCAGCTCGCGGCCGAGATCGACCGGGCGCTGACGTTCATGAAGGCGTGCGGGGTGAACCCCGACGAGTTCCACGGGGTGGAGTTCTACTCCAGCCACGAGGCGCTGCTGCTGGAGTACGAGCGGGCGCTGACCCGCATCGACCACCTCAGCGGCCTGCCCTACGACGTCTCCGCGCACTTCCTGTGGATCGGCGAGCGCACCCGGCAGCTGGACGGGGCGCACGTCGAGTTCCTGCGGCACATCCGCAACCCGATCGGGGTGAAGCTCGGCCCGGCGACGTCCGCGGACGACGCGCTGGCGCTGATCGACCGGCTGAACCCCGACGGGGAGCCCGGCCGGCTCACCTTCATCACCCGGATGGGCGCGGGCAGGATCCGGGACGCGCTGCCGCCGCTGATCGAGAAGGTGCGCCAGAGCGGCGCGCCGGTCGCGTGGATCTGCGACCCGATGCACGGGAACACGTTCGAGGCGCCCAGCGGCCACAAGACCCGGCGGCTCGACGACGTCCTGGACGAGGTGGCGGGCTTCTTCGAGGTGCACCGGGCGCTCGGCACCCACCCGGGCGGCATCCACATCGAGTTCACCGGCGACGACGTCACCGAGTGCGTCGGCGGCGGGCAGGGGCTCGCGGAGGCCGATCTGCACCAGCGCTACGAGACGGCGTGCGACCCGCGGCTCAACCGGGGCCAGTCGCTGGACCTGGCGTTCATGGTGGCCGAGCTGTACCGCAAATCGGTCTGACCGTCCCGAAGGTCCGAGAGCGCGTCCGCCGACCGGTGAAACCGGTGGCGGGCGCGCTCCCGTGCGGGACCATGCGCGGCGGCACGTTCCAAAACGGGACGCCGCGTCAGGTGATCCGTCTCAGATGTCGACCTCGGCCCACACGACCTTGCCGCCGGTCACCGGGTCGGCGCCCCAGGAGTTCGCGAACCGGTCGACGATGAACAGGCCGCGGTGGGACTCGTCCAGCGGGCCGGGCACGGTCAGCCGGGGCAGCTGCGCGGCGCGGTCGCGGACCTCGACGCGGACGCGGCCGGAATCGCGCAGCAGCCGCAGTTCGAGCGCGGTGCCCGCGTGCCGCACGGCGTTGGCGACGAGCTCGGCCACGATCGCGGTGACGAGCTCCTCGCGGTCCATCAGCGCCCAGGTGCGCATGGTCCGGGCGGCGAGGCGACGCGCGTACTCGACCGCCTCGGTCTGCGGCGCCGCCCGCAGTGTGGTCTCGGTCATCGGGTCGGTCACTCCGCCCGCTCGCCGTTTCTCATCGGGTTCCCTCACCGCCCATCGGCAGGTGCCTCCTCCGCCGGGCCCTCGATCAGGAAGCGGTCGAGCCCGGTGGTGCGCAGCACGTTCTCGACCCGGCCGTAGGCGCCGGTGACGGTTAGCGTCGCGTTCTGCGCGCGCGCGTGCTTGTACGCCCGGACGAGGACGTTCAGCCCGGAGGAGTCACAGAAATCGACCGCCGCGAGGTCGACGACGACCGCCCGCTCGCCCGCGTCCACGAGCTCGGTCAGCCGAGTGCGCAGCTCTTCGGAGGAGTGCAGGTCGATGGAGCCGCGCGCGGCGATCGTCGCGCGGCCGTCCTGTCGTGTCGTGTGCAAGGCAAGCCCCACGCCACCCCACCTTACCGATTGTTGGTCTCCATCATGACGCCCGTAGAACGATGAGGGCAATGTCGTCGTTGGACGGCTCGGGCCCGAAGTCGCGGACCGCCCGCTGGATCCGCGCGGCGACGGCGCCCGCGCTCAGCCCCTTGCAGTCGGCGAGGAGGCGTTCGAGGCCGTCCCCGTCGCCGAGGAGCCGCGTCCCGGCCCGCCGCTCGGTGACGCCGTCGGTCACGCAGAGCAGGACCTCGCCTCGGCGCAGGTCGACCGTGTCGGTGTGGAACTCCACGCCGTCGAACACGCCGAGCAGCGGCTGCGCCGAGGCCGCCTCGCGCACGTTGCCGTCGGGGTCGAGGACGAGCGGGAGCGGGTGCCCGGCGCTGGTCAGCCGGATCCGGACGCCGTCGCGGCGGCGGGCGGCGATCTCGCCGTGCAGCAGGGTGAGCAGCCGGCCCCGCTCGCCCTCGCCGAGGATGAGCCGGTTGAGCCGGGCCAGCACGTCCGGGACGGACATGTCCTCGGCGGCGAGGATGCGCAGCGCGTGCCGGGCGAGCCCGGTCACCGCGGCGGCCTCCGGGCCGGTGCCGCACACGTCGCCGATGGCGAACCGCCAGCGGGACGCCGAGGCGGGGCCGCCGGGCCGCGGGCCGCTCTCGAAGACGTCGTAGAAGTCGCCGCCGACCTCGCTGCCCTCCCCGGCCGGCTCGTACACCACCGCGACCTCCAGGCCGGGGATCTCGGGGATGCCGGGCGGCAGGAGGCTGCGCTGCAGCGCGCTGCTCATGGCGGTCTGCGCGGAGAACAGGCGGGCGTTGTCGACGGCGAGGGCGGCGCGGCGGCTGAGCTCCTCGGCCAGCTCGATCGCGCTGCGCGGGAAGCGGTCGCCGGGCGGGCGGCCGATGACGATGGTGCCGATGCGGCGGCCGCGGGCGATCAGCGGGAAGGCGTAGACCTGGTCGGCGGCGGTGTCGCCGGCGGCGGCGCGGACCTCCTCGGGGGCGGTGGCGAGCCCGTTCCAGGGGCCGGGGCCGTCCATCGGCGGGGCGGCGCCCGCGTGCTCCAGCAGCTCGCGGAGCCCGTCGGAGCGGTTCTCGTCGGCGTGCCACACGTAGGCGAGCCGGTCGGGTTCGGCCTCGCTGACGGTGTAGACGGCGCACCAGGTGGCCAGGCGCGGGACGACGAGCTGGGCGACCAGCGCCATCGTGCGCTCCTGGTCGAGGGTGCCGGCGAGCAGGTCGCTGGCCTCGGCGACGAAGCTGAGCCAGCCGCGCCAGGACCGTTCCAGCTCGCCCACCCTGGCCTTCTCCAGGGAGAGCGACATCTCGTCGGCGAGCCGCCCGAGCCGGGCGCCGTCGGCCTCGTCGAAGCGGCCCGGCACGGAGGAGACGGCCACGACGACGCCGGTGAGGCGCCCCTGGGACTCCAGCGGCGCCGCGGCCAGGGACCGGGCCTGCAGGGCCGTGGCGGTCGGGTCGGCCTCGGCGGCGACCCAGGGCGAGCCGGCGCGGGCGGCGGGGCCGAGACCGGCCACCGACAGCTCGCCGAGCGGCATCTCGGCGGCGGTGCCGGCCGACGAGCCCATGATCATGCGGCCGTCGCGCTCGGTGAGCAGGACGGCGGCGCCCTCCGCGCCGAGGGTCTCGCGGACGGTGGCGACGCCGTCCTCCATGGCCTCCACGGCGGCCGGGGAGCGCAGCAGCCGGTCCCCGGCGACGGGGACGTCGCCCGCGTCGGCGCCGAGGGCGCCCTCGCGGCCCTGCGCGCGGCCGGCGTCGCGGGGCTGGTCGCCCCGGTCGCGGGCGGCGCGCTCCCGGGCAGCGCGCTCCCGGGCGGTGCGCTCCGCCGGGTCCCGCCCGGCGGAGCCCGCGGCGTCGGGCAGGTCGGCGCCGACGTCCCGTCCGGGGGCGTCCGCGGGGTCGGCGCCGGCGGCCGCGCCGGGCCGGGGCAGCCGGAACCAGACGCCCTTGGTGCGGCGGTCGTAGGAGACGCCCCAGGACGCGGCGAGCCGGGCGATGGACGGGAGCCCGCGGCCGCTGGAGGCGGTGACGCCCGGCATCTCGATGCCCCGGGTGGGGTGCCGGTCGCGGACCTCGATCTTGATGTCGCCGTCCTCCAGCCGGCAGGAGACCTCGAAGGACGTCCCGGCGTAGGCGATCGCGTTGGTGGCCAGTTCGCTGGTGGCCAGCACGGCGTCGTCCGCGACCTCGTCCATGCCCCAGTCGGCCAGCACCTTCCGGACGAACCGGCGCGCGTCCGCCACCGACGCGGCGGCGGACGGGAAGGTCGCCGAGGCCGTCTGCCGATCCAACCGTCATCCCTTGTTCGAAGTCACTACCCGGTCCGGTCATCGTGACAGACCGGCCGGCCGCGCGGCCACGAGAGCCGTGAACCGGGCCCCGCGGTGCGTCCGGCCTCGGTGAACGCGACCCCCGTCACGACACGACAGACCGTAACACGAAGACTACGAGCGCGGATGCACGGTCATCGACGTCTGGCCACGGCCGTCTCCGCGAAAGGGGCCGGCCCCCGCACGGCGACGTAGAGTACTGGTGCGGCCGCATGTGGGCCCAAGAGCCGGAAATAGGGCCCGGGGAAGGAGTCCGTGGCATCCGGACGTTCGACGATCGCGGGCCAGGAGGATGAAGAGAATGCCGCGTACCGCGTCACGTGCCCGCCCCGGCGGGTACCGCGACACCACCCCGCGCTACAGCGACGCCGATCTCGCGCCGCTGCTGAAGGCGCTCGCCGCCGTGCGGGACGGCAGGGCGAAGGAGGAGCTCGACGTGCCGGGCGAGGGCGCCGTGGCGGAGGCCGCGGCGATCCTGGAGGAGATCCGGCTGAACGGGGAGGAGCTGTCCGCGGGGCTGAGCCGCGTCCGGCGGGAGATCGGCCGGGAGGGCAAGCTGCGCGGGCGGCTGACGCCGAGCAGGCTGCGGGGGACGTGGGCGACGGCGGCCGAGGACGCCAACGCGATCATCGACAAGCTCACCGACCTGGCCACCGGGATGCACCAGGTGGTCGAGGCGGTGGCCGCCGGGGACCTGAGCCGGCGGGTGGAGCTGCGGGTGCGCGGCAGGCCCATGCGCGGCGAGCTGCTGCGGATGGCCAAGTCGGTCAACGGCATGGTGGAGCTGCTCGACCAGTTCACCTGGGAGGTCACCCAGTTCGCCCGCGAGGTCGGCACCGAGGGCCGGCTCGGCGGGCAGGCGCCGGCGCGCGGCATGACCGGCCGCTGGCGGGACGTGACGGCGTCGGTGAACGTGATGGCGTCGCGGCTGACGTCGCAGGTCCGCGACATCGCGGAGGTCACCACGGCGGTGGTGAAGGGCGACCTGACCCGCAAGGTGACGGTCGAGGCGAGCGGTGAGCTGCAGGAGCTGAAGCTCACCGTGAACACGATGGTCGACCAGCTGTCGGCGTTCGCGGACGAGGTCACCCGCGTCGCCCGCGAGGTCGGCACCGAGGGCCAGCTCGGCGGGCAGGCCCACGTGCGCGGCGTCAGCGGCGTCTGGAAGGACCTGACCGACAACGTCAACGCGATGGCGAACAACCTGACCAACCAGGTCCGCAACATCGCGCAGGTCACCACCGCCGTCGCGGACGGCGACCTCGGCAAGAAGATCACCGTCGACGCGCAGGGCGAGATCCTGCAGCTCAAGAACACCCTGAACACGATGGTCGACACGCTGTCGGCGTTCGCGGACGAGGTCACCCGCGTCGCCCGCGAGGTGGGCACCGAGGGCCGCCTGGGCGGCCAGGCGCGGGTCCCGGGCGTGAGCGGCGTCTGGAAGGACCTCACCAACAACGTCAACGGCATGGCGTCCAACCTGACCTACCAGGTCCGCAACATCGCGCAGGTCACCACCGCCGTCGCCGAGGGCGACCTGGGCAAGAAGATCACGGTCGACGCGCAGGGCGAGATCCTGGAGCTGAAGGACACCGTGAACGGGATGGTCGACACGCTGTCGGCGTTCGCGTCCGAGGTGACCCGCGTGGCCCGCGAGGTCGGCACCGAGGGCCGCCTCGGCGGCCAGGCGGTCGTGCCCGGCGCGGGCGGGGTGTGGCTCGACCTGACCGACAACGTCAACGCGATGGCGAACAACCTGACCAACCAGGTGCGCGGGATCGCGCAGGTGACGACGGCGGTGGCGCAGGGCGACCTGACCCGCAAGATCGAGGTGGACGCGCAGGGCGAGATCCTGGAGCTGAAGACGACGCTGAACACGATGGTCGACACGCTGTCGTCGTTCGCGTCCGAGGTCAGCCGCGTCGCCCGCGAGGTCGGCACCGAGGGCCGCCTCGGCGGCCAGGCGATCGTGCCCGGCGCCGGCGGCATGTGGAAGGACCTGACCGACAACGTCAACGGCATGGCGTCCAACCTGACCTACCAGGTCCGCAACATCTCCCAGGTCGCGACCGCCGTCGCGCACGGCGACCTGACGCGGCGCATCGACGTCGACGCGCAGGGCGAGATCCTGGAGCTGAAGACGACGCTGAACACGATGGTCGACACGCTGTCGTCGTTCGCGTCCGAGGTGACCCGGGTCGCCCGCGAGGTCGGCAGCGAGGGGCGCCTCGGCGGCCAGGCCGAGGTCGAGGGCGTGTCCGGCACCTGGAAGCGGCTGACCGAGAGCGTCAACGAGCTGGCCGGCAACCTCACCACCCAGGTCCGCGCGATCGGGGAGGTCGCGAGCGCGGTCGCCAGCGGCGACCTGACCCGGACGATCACCGTGGAGGCGCGCGGCGAGGTCGCCGAGCTGTCCGACAACGTCAACCTGATGGTCGCGACGCTGCGCGAGACGACCCGCGCCACCGAGGAGCAGGACTGGCTCAAGACCAACCTGGCGCGGATCGGCGGGCTCATGCAGGGCCACCGCGACCTGCTGCAGGTCGCCGAGCTGATCATGCGGGAGCTGACCCCGACGGCGAGCGCCCAGTACGGCGCGTTCTACCTCGCCGAGAAGGCCGGCGACGAGCTGGAGCTGGTGCTGATCGCCGGGTACGGGACGCGGCGCGACAGGACCGGGTCGGTCCGGTTCGCGCTGGGCGAGGGCCTGGTCGGGCAGGCCGCGCAGGAGCGCCGGCCGCTGCTGATCGCGGACGCGCCCGCCGACTACGTCAAGATCGGGTCGGGGCTGGGCGAGGCGTCCCCGGTCAACATCATCGTGCTGCCGATCGTGTTCGAGGACGAGGTGCTCGGCGCGATCGAGCTGGCCTCGTTCGGCCGGTTCACCGACGTCCACCTGGCGTTCTTCAGCCAGCTGATCGAGACGATCGGGGTCACGCTGAACGCGATCCGCGCGAACGCGCGGACCGAGGCGCTGCTCAGCGAGTCGCAGCGGCTCGCGCAGCAGCTGCAGGAGCGGTCGGACGAGCTGCAGCGCCAGCAGGGCGAGCTGCGGCACTCCAACACCGAGCTGGAGGAGAAGGCGGCGCTGCTGGCCCAGCAGAACCGCGCGATCGAGATCCAGAACTTCCAGATCGAGCAGGCGCGGCGGACGCTGGAGGAGCGCGCCGAGCAGCTGGCGATCTCCTCCCGGTACAAGTCGGAGTTCCTCGCGAACATGTCGCACGAGCTGCGCACCCCGCTGAACAGCCTGCTGGTGCTGGCCAAGCTGCTGTCGGAGAACCAGGACGGCAACCTCACCGACAAGCAGGTGGAGTTCGCGCGGACGATCCACGAGTCCGGCACCGACCTGCTGGAGCTGATCAACGACATCCTGGACCTGGCGAAGGTCGAGGCGGGGAAGATGGAGGCGCACCCGCAGCGGCTGTCGGTCGCGGGGCTGGTCGACTACGTGGACGCGACGTTCCGCCCGCTGTCGGTCGACAAGGGCCTGCAGTTCGGCGTGGAGGTCGCGCCGGACGTCCCCGCCACCCTCAACACCGACGAGCAGCGGCTGCAGCAGGTGCTGCGGAACTTGCTGTCGAACGCGGTGAAGTTCACCGCCGAGGGCGAGGTGCGGCTGCTGATCGAGCGGGCCGGCGACATCGACTTCACGCTGCCCGCGCTGTGGAACACCCCGGACGTGATCGCGTTCCGGGTGATCGACACGGGGATCGGGGTCAGCGCCGACAAGCTGCAGGAGATCTTCGAGCCGTTCCAGCAGGCCGACGGGACCACGAGCCGCCGCTACGGCGGCACCGGGCTCGGCCTGTCGATCAGCCGGAACATCGCGCGGCTGCTCGGCGGGGAGATCCACGCGGAGAGCCAGCCGGGCCGCGGCAGCGTGTTCACGCTCTACCTGCCCGCCCAGTACAGCGAGCGCGAGGACCGGCGGCGCCCGGCGCCGCCGGAGGAGCCGGCCGCCCCGCCGGAGGGCGCGCGGGCCGGGGGCGGCGAGCGGGGCGAGGACCGTCTCGCGCGCCGGGCGTCCGCCCCCGCCGCGGACGCCGGCCTGCCGGTGGAGCAGCGCCCGCCGGCGACGGAGCCCGAGCCGGCGCTGAACGGGCTGCTGGAGGAGCCGCCGGCCGACCTCCTCGACACCGTCCTGTCGGGGCGCAAGGTGCTGATCGTCGACGACGACGTCCGGAACGTCTTCGCGCTCACCAGCGTCCTCGAGGGCTACGGGATGGAGGTCCTCTACGCCGAGGACGGGCAGGCCGGGATCGACGTGCTGCACCGCAACCCGGACGTCGCGGTCGTGCTGATGGACGTCATGATGCCGGGGCTCGACGGTTACGCCACCACGGCCGCCATCAGGGAGATGCCGCAGTTCGCCGACTTGCCGATCATCGTCATCACGGCCAAGGTGATGAAGGGCGACCGGGAGAAGAGCCTCGACTCCGGCGCGTCGGACTATGTGCCGAAGCCCGTGGACGTGGACCATCTTCTTGACGTCATGCGGAACTGGCTGCAACCCTCCATCGTCCGCTGAGGAGAGGAGAGGCCCGGGCAGTAGGGTCGCCGTGGGCGGCGCTCGGCCGGCGGTGGCGGGGACCGGAATCGGAGAGGCGCGCGTGGACGACAAGGCGAAGATCCTGCTCGTGGACGACCGCGAGGAGAACCTGATCGCGCTGGAGGCCATCCTCAGCTCGCTCGATCAGGACCTCGTCCGCGCGCGGTCCGGTGAGGACGCGCTGAAGGCGCTGCTGACCGACGAGTACGCGGTCATCCTGCTGGACGTCGTCATGCCGGGCATGGACGGGTTCGAGACGGCCCGCGACATCAAGCGCCGCAAGAAGACCCGCGACCTGCCGATCATCTTCCTCACGGCGGTGAACAGCGACCCCGACTACGCGTTCCGCGGCTACGCCGCGGGCGCGGTCGACTTCATCTCCAAGCCGTTCGACCCGTGGGTGCTGCGCGCCAAGGTGTCGGTGTTCGTGGAGCTGCACAACAAGAACAAGCAGCTCCGCGACCAGACGGTCCTGCTGCGCGAGCAGGCCGCCCTGCTGCGCGAGCAGCAGACGCTCCTCAGCGAGCGCCCCGGCCCCGGCGCGCTCGACCGGGCCCGCTCCCGGCTGACGGCGGTGGAGGAGCAGGCCGAGGCGGTGGGCAAGCACCTCCCGCCCGCCCGCCGCGACGACTACGAGGAACTGGTCCGCCGCCTCGCCGGCCTGCGCGAGGCGCTGGACGGCGGCGACGAGGCCCGGTCCGCCTAGACCGGCCCGCCTGAACCGGCCCGCCTGAACCGGCCCGCCTGAACCGCCGGCGCGATAGCGCCGGCGGGTCCGCGCGTCAGGAGGACGCTTCGAGCCGCCCGCGGGCGGCGGCGATGCGGGTGAGGGTGCGCTCGCGGCCGAGGATCTCCAGCGATTCGAACAGCGGCAGGCCGACGGTGCGGCCGGTGACGGCGACGCGGACGGGCGCCTGGGCCTTGCCGAGCTTGAGGTCGTGCTCGGCGCCGACGCGCTCCAGCCGGTCCTTCAGCTCGGCGGCGTTCCAGGGGGCGTCCTGGTAGGCGGCCTCGGCCGCGGCGAGGATCGCGGCGGCGGGCTCCTTCATCGCCTTGTTCCAGGACTGCTCGTCGGACGGCGGCTCGTCCAGGAAGGCGAAGTCGATCATCTGGACGATCTCCGACAGCACCGCGACGCGGGTCTGCGCGAGCGGCGCCAGTTCGGCGAACACGGCGACGTCAACGTCGAAGGGGGCCTGCTCCAGGAACGGCAGGCATTCGGCGATGAACTTCTCGACGGGCAGCGCCCGGATGTACTCGCCGTTGATGGCGCGGAGCTTCTTGATGTCGAAGAACGCCGGCGAGGTGTTGACGTCCTCGATGCGGAACTCCTCGACGATCACGTCCCAGGGGACGATCTCCCGGTTGCCGGACGGGGCCCAGCCGAGCAGCATCAGGTAGTTGCGCATGGCCTCGGCGAGGTAGCCCTCGGCGCGGTAGTCTTCCAGGGCGACCTTGTCGCGGCGCTTGGACAGCTTCTGCCGCTTCTCGTTGACGATGACGGGCACGTGCGCCCACACGGGCGGCTCGGCGCCCAGCGCCTCCCACAGCAGCTGCTGCTTGGGCGCGTTGGACAGGTGCTCCTCGCCGCGCACCACGTGGGTGATGCCCTGGCTCATGTCGTCGACCGCGTTGGCGAGCAGGAAGGTGACCGAGCCGTCGGCGCGGGCGATGACGAAGTCCTCCAGGACGGCGTTCTCGAACACGGGCTTGCCGCGCAGCAGGTCGACGACGGTGGTCTGGCCCTCGTCGGGGGTGCGGAAGCGCAGGGCGCGCCCGGGGCCGGGCTCCAGGCCGCGGTCGCGGCAGAAGCCGTCGTAGCCCTTGTGCTGGTCGCCGGTGCGGGCGACGACGGCCTCGCGGCTGCAGTCGCAGTAGTAGACGCGCCCCGCGTCCTTCAGCCGCCGGACGGCGTCGGCGTGCTTGTCGGCGTTGGCGGACTGGAAGTAGGGGCCCTCGTACTGCTCGCCGTCCATGCCGAGCCAGGCGAGGGCGCGGATGATGCCCTCGGTCCATTCGGGGCTGTTGCGGGAGGCGTCGGTGTCCTCGATGCGCAGCACCAGCGTCCCGCCCGACTGGGTGGCCATCACCCAGTTGAACAGCGCCGAGCGGGCGCCGCCGACATGGAACATGCCGGTAGGTGACGGGGCGAAGCGGACGCGGATCGAAGAACTCGAAGACATGCCTCAAGGGTAGGGCGCGCGGGCCCCCGCTCGCGCCGGGACCCGCGCGCCGCGGCGTGATCCGGACGCCCGGCTCAGGGCTTCCAGCCCGGGTCGCGGCCGGCCAGGCCGAGCACGCGGTCGAGCAGCGGCGCGTCCTCCGGCACGGGGACCTCGGGCCCGAACGCGCCGTACTGCCGGCTGACCTCGGCCGTGGGGACGATCTGCTCCCAGGCGGCCTGGACGACCCCGGGCGGGAAGCCGGGCTCGCGGCCGGTCGCGACGGCGAGGTCCCAGCCGTGCACGACGCATTCGCCGAAGACGATCCCGGCGATGAACGTGGCGGGCATGCCCTCCTTGTTGCCGGTGAGGCTGGCGTTGCCCTCCCAGGCGGCCGGGTCCTGCCACGCCTCGGCGGTCTTGCGGGCCTGCTCCTCGAACCGCTCGGCCCAGTGCGGCTCGGCGGTGAAGTCGTGGTCCTCCCCCGGCCCGGTCGTCGGGGCCTTGAGCGCGGCGGACCCGCCGCGCCCGTTCCACAGGATCAGATGGTTCACCAGGCTCCGCACGTCCCATTCGGGGCACGGGGTGGGCGCGTCCATCCTCGCCTCGGGGATCTCCAGGACGATCCGCGCCGCGGCCTCCGCGGCGGGAAGCATCTGGCTCCGGATATCCATGATCTTTTCCTCGCTCATCTGTTCGAACATGCGGCCACGCTAGAACGGGTCCGCGGCACCGGTCTTGAAGAAACGCGACACCGCTAGCCTGGGCCGGTGGAACGATCCCTACCCGATGGGACGCGGGGCATCCTGCGGGCGCGGACGGCCCTGCGGCGCTTCCGGCTGGACAGGATCGCGCCGGGGCCGGCGGTCGCGCCGTTCGTGGAGAACTTCTGGGTGCTGCGGTGGGACCTGCGGGGCCGGCCGCCGCACCGGCAGCGGGTGCTCACGCGGCCGTCCGTCCACATGACGTTCACCAGCTACCTCACCAGCGGGCGGACGCGGGCGCGGATCGCGGGCGTCGTACGGGACGACTTCGTCGAGGAGATCTACGACGAGGGCCGCGTCGTGGGGGCCGCCTTCCGGCCGGGCGGGTTCCGGCCGTTCATGGACGCTCCCGCCGCCACGCTCACCGGCCGGTTCGCGGCCGTGGAGGAGGTGTTCGGCGCCGCCGGCACGGCGCTCGCCGAGGAGGTCTTCGCGGCGGCCGACGCCGGGGAGGCGGTCGGGCGGCTGGAGGCGTTCCTCGCCGGGGCGGCGCCCGAGCCCGATCCGTCCGCCGAGCGGGCCGCCGCGATCGTCGCGCGGATCGCGGCGCGGCCGGGCCTCGTGCGGGTGGGCGAGCTGGCCGCCGACGTCGGGCTCGGGCAGCGCAGCCTGCAGCGCCTGTTCCACGAGTACGTCGGGATCGGCCCGAAATGGGTGATCCGGCGGTTCCGGATGCAGGAGGCCGCCGAGCGGGCGGCCTCCGGCGACGGGGTCGACTGGGCGGCGCTGGCCGCCGACCTCGGCTACGCCGACCAGGCGCACTTCACCCGCGACTTCACCGCGGCGGTCGGAACGTCCCCCGCGAAGTACGCCCGCGAGGCCGGCCCTGGCACCATCGAGGCATGACCGCCCCCCGCGATCCCCGCCGCGACCCGCTCGACGAGCCGCTCGACCAGCCGCTCGACGACCTGGACGCCTTCCGCGCGCTGGCGGCCCGCCGGCTCGCCTCGTTCGAGCACACGACCGTCCCGGACGCGCCCGGCCTGCACCGCGCCGGGGTCGTGCTGTGCGCGGTGGAGCACGGCGGCGCCCCGTCGGTGATCCTGATCAGGCGCGCCTACCGGGGGCGGAACGCGGGCCAGTGGGGGCTGCCGGGCGGGCGGCTGGAGGACGGCGAGACGCCCGAGGAGGCGGCGCTGCGCGAGCTGCACGAGGAGATCGGCCTGGCCGCCGGCCCCGCGGACGTGCTCGGCCGGCTCGACGACTTCCCCGCCGCCTCGGGCTTCGCGATCACACCGGTCGTGGCGGTGCTGGACGATCCCGGGCCGCTCGCGCCGAACCCGGACGAGGTCCACTCGGTGCACCACACCAGCCTGCGGAAGCTGGCCGACGACGGCACCCCGCACTGGGTCCCGCAGCCGGGCGGCGGCAGCCTCCTGCAGATGCGGCTCGGCCCGGACTGGAGCGTCCACGCCCCGACCGGCGCGATGCTGTGGCAGTTCCGGGAGGTGGTCCTGCTCGGGCGGGACGCCAGGGTCGCCGGCTTCCTCCAGCCCGACTGGACGCGCCACTGACGTCAGAACGTCCCGCCGTCGACGACGACGCGCTGCCCGGTGACGTAGGACGCGCCGTCGGAGACCAGGAACCGGACCACATCGGCGACCTCCTCGGGCGAGCACACGTGCCCGTACGGGGACGCGGCGTCCTGCTGCCGGATGTCCTCGACGCCGGCCGTGGCGCGCACGAGCCGGCGGCCCATGTCGGTGTCGACGAGGCCGGGGGCGACCACGTTGACGTGCATGCCGTTGCCGCGCTCCTCCTTGGCGAGGACCTGCGCGAGCGCCTCCATGGCCGCCTTGCCCATCGCGTAGGGGCCGCCGAACGCCGGCATGAGGTCGGTGATCACGCTGGACACGAACACGACGTCGCTGCGCTCGGCGCGGCGCAGCAGCGGCAGCAGCGCCTGGCTGACGTGGTGCGGGCCGAACGCGTGCACCCGCATGACGCGCTCCAGCTCCGCGGGGTCGGTGTCGGCGACGCCGTTGCCGCGGCTGGCGATTCCGGCGCTGTGCACGAGGATGTCCAGGGCGCCCAGTTCGTCCTCCACCCGCGCCGCCAGCGCCCGGCACTCGTCCACGCTGTCGACCGAGGCGCGGAACGCGCGGCCCTCCACGCCGGCGGCCTCGATGCCGGCGACGGTCTTGCGGGCGGCCTCCTCGTCCCGCCGGTAGGCGATGCCCACCCGCGCCCCGTCGGCGGCCAGGGCGAGCGCGACGGCGCGGCCGATCCCGCGGCTGCCTCCGGTGACCAGGGCGGTGCGTCCGGCGAGAGGGCTCATGGGCACTCCTTCATCAGGGGTCGCTTACGACGGTCCCATCCTGCACGTTCGCGGCCGTCCGCGGTAACCCGGCCCGGGCGCCGCCCTAGCCCGCCGGCTCGGCCTCGATGACGTGGTAGGCCGCGGGCGGCAGCGGGCCGGTGAACGAGACGCCGGTGAATCCGGCCGCGTCCAGCAGGTCCCGGAAGCCGGCCTCGGTGCGCTCGCGCCCGCCCGTCGAGACGAGCATGTTCAGGTCGTTGCGGACGATGCCCGCGGCCTCCGGGGCGACCGTCTCCGGCATCACCTGCTCCAGGATCAGCAGGCGGGCTCCCGGGCGCATCGCCGCGCGGACGTTCCGCAGGATGGCGGCGGCCTTCGCGTCGCTCCAGTCGTGCAGGACGCTCTTGAGGACGTAGGCGTCCGCGCCCCCGGGCACGGCGTCGAAGAAGTCACCCGGGACGATCTCGACCCGGTCGGCGACGTCGCCGAGGACGCCGGAGGCGGCGGCGAGGCCGGCGGGCAGGTCGAACAGCAGGCCGCGCGGGCCCCGGTTCGCGCGCAGGATCGCGGCGAGCAGCGTGCCGTCGCCGCCGCCGAGGTCCGCGACCGTTCCGTAGCGGGAGAAGTCGTGGGCCTGGATGATCCCGGGCGCGACCGCGCGGGTGTGCTCGGCCATCGCCTCGTTGAACGTCTCCGACAGCTCCGGGTCGGACTCGAAGTACTCGAACGACGTCCTCCCGGTGACGCGTTTCCACGCGCACTCCCCCGTGCGCAGCGTCTCGGCCATGTCGCCCCAGGTCCGCCACACCTCCGGGCCGCAGAACAGCCGGACCAGCGCCCGGATCGAGTCGGGCGCGTCCGCGCGGAGCCGCTGCCCCTCGGCGGTCAGCGCGAACAGGTCCCGCTCCTTCTGCTCCACGGCGCCCAGGGTGACGAGGCCGCGCAGCAGCCGGTGGAGGGACGGCGCGTGCGCACCGGTCGCGTCCGCCAGTTCCTCACTCGACCGCGGCCCGCCGGCCAGGGCGTCGGCCAACCCGATCTCGGCGGCCACGTAGATCATCTGCGCCGGCATGTATCCGAACGCCAGGTCCATCAGCGGTGATCTCGACATCGTCGGCTCCCCTCTCCGTCGTTCCCGACGCTAGGGAGCCCCGCCGTCCGGGGTATTGGACGAATGGAACCTTCCCCCGAACCCTTGTCGGCGAGGGCGGGTCAGCGGGTGAGGGTGCGCAGCCACGCCGCGGCGGTGTCGAGGTGCTCGTCGGTGAGGCCGGTCAGCGGGTCGATCTCCACGAGGAGGTGCTCGGCGACGTCCGGTTCCGCGGCGATGCACTCGGTGGCGTCGGGCTCGTCCTCGAACCACACGAACGGGCGGCTCTCCGCCCACGCGGCCACGTGCCGGGCCTTCCAGGCGCCGAGGGTGCGGCCCTCCTCGATGCCGGGGAACTGCGGGATGGGGACGAACGGCAGTTCCGGGAGCCCGACCCTGGGAGCGATCCATTCGTTGGCGTGCTCGCACCAGTAGCTCGCCCAGGCCAGTTCGGCCCCGGTGGACTCGGCGAGTTCGAGCAGGGCCGGGCCGTGCGCGGCGTTGAGCCACAGCTGGAAGGTCCTGCCGTCCGGCGAGCACCGGTGCCGCCGGAAACCCCGGTGGGGCCTGACGAAGGGATTGAGAACCCCGTCCACGTCCAGAAGAACCACCGGCGACCCCATACACCGGACCGTACGTCATCAAAGGCGCGCCGTCGAAGGTCATTTCTCGGCGTCGGAGTCATACCGGGCGTCCGGCCGGGCATCCTCCGGTCATGTGCCGACTGTTCGGTATGACGACCGGCGGGCCGCGCGTCCGCGCGACGTTCTGGCTGGTGGACGCGCCGGTCAGCCTGAGCCGGCAGAGCCGCCGCATGCCGGACGGGACGGGCCTCGGCTGGTTCTCGCTGGGCGAGGAGCCCGTCCGCGACCGCGCGCCCATCGCCGCGTTCCGCGACGCCGACTTCAACGCCGAGGCGCGGCACGTCGTGTCGCACACCTACGTATGCCACGTCCGCTACGCCTCCACGGGCAGGATCGACGTGCACAACTCGCACCCGTTCGTCATGGACGACCGGCTGTTCGCCCACAACGGCGTGGTGCGCGGCCTCGACGTGCTCGACTCGTGGCTCACCGACGTGGACCGGGCGCTGGTCCAGGGGCAGACCGACTCCGAGCTCGTCTTCGCCTACATCACGGCGGAGATCCGGCGCCGGGGCGACACGACGTCGGGGCTGGTCGCGGCCGTCCGGCGCATCGCCGCCGAGCTGCCGGTCTTCGCCCTCAACCTCCTGCTGGCCGAGTCCGGCCGGCTGTGGGCGCTGCGCTACCCGGAGACCCACGAACTGTGGGTGAACCGGTCCGAGCTGGGCGAGCCCGGCGACACCCGCGACCTGGCGGCCGAACGCGAGCCCGGCCACGTGAAGGTGGTCTCGCACCGGGAGCCGTGCTGCGCGCACGTGGTGGCCAGCGAACGCATGGACGCCGACCCCGGCTGGCGGCTCCTCGCGCCCGGCGAGCTGCTCGTCGTGGACGGCTCGGACGCGTCCTCGCAGTTCCCCTTCGACGCGCCGGCGCACCCGCTGGCGCACGCCGACCTCTCCGCCGCGGAGTCCACCTCCCAGACGTGATCGACTTCGGCGTCCGGGACGTAGGGTGGACGACCGGAAACCCCTGGAGGAGCCCGGATGACGCACGAACTCACGCTGATGGCCGTCCACGCCCACCCGGACGACGAGGTCCTCGGAACCGGCGGGCTGCTCGCCCGCAGCGCCGCCGAGGGCGTCCGGACGGTGCTGGTCACCTGCACCAACGGCGAGCAGGGCGACGACTCCGGCGGCGTGAAGCCCGGCGAGCCCGGGCACGACGCGGAGGAGGTCGCGCGGCGCCGCCTCGCCGAACTGCGGGAGTCGGCCCGCCTGCTGGACATCGCCCATGTGGAGCTGCTCGGCTACCGCGACTCCGGCATGGACGGCTGGCCGACGAACAGCGACCCGCGCGCGTTCCCGAACATCCCCCTCGACGAGTCCGCCGGGCGGCTGGCCGAGCTGATGGAGCGCTACCGCCCGCAGGTCGTCGTCACCTACGACGAGAACGGCGGCTACGGCCATCCCGACCACATCCAGGCGCACCGCGTCGCGCTGGCCGCCGCCGAGAAGAGCGGCGTCCCCGACAAGCTCTACTACACGGCCATCCCCCGTTCCGGCATCAAGCAGATGTTCGAGACGGCGCGCGACGCCGGCGTCGACATCGACTTCGACCCGCCGGACGACTTCGGCACCCCGGACGAGCTGATCACCAGCATGGTGGACGTCTCCGCGCACGTGGACGCCAAGCGCAAGGCCCTGGAGGCGCACGCCAGCCAGGGCGAGAACATCTTCCTGCTGCGGATGCCGGAGGAGATGCAGCGCGCGGCGTTCTCGTTCGAGTCGTTCGTCCGGCACTTCTGCCGCGTCGACGCCCCCGCCAAGGAGGACGACCTGTTCGCGGGCCTCAGGTGACGCGCCGCCGCGCCCAGCCGCCGGTCGTGCTCGGCGGGCCTCCGGCCTCCCGATGACGGCGGCTCAGCCGGTGCGGATCGCCGCCGGGTCGATGGTCCAGTGGTTGGTCCGCAGGGACTTGCCGGCGAAGACGACGTCCTTCTCCCCGACGAGGGTGAAGCCGAGCGAGCGGCAGATCCCGTTGGACGGCGCGTTCGTCGTCGCCGGGAACGCGTGGACGGCGCCCCAGCGGCCGTCGTCGCCCGCCGCTTCGAGGAGCGTCCGGACGGCGTGTTCGGCGACGCCGCGGCCCTGCCATTCGGGTAGCACCATCCAGCCGATCTCGGAGATGGGTTCGCCGTCCATCTCGTGGGTCCAGAGGGACACCGTCCCGGCGACCGCCGCGGGGTCGCCGGCGGGCACGATCATCTTGATCCAGGCCGTGCCGGCCGCGGCGTCGGCGACGTCGCGGCCGACCTTGGCCGCCATGCCCTCGCGCGGCAGCGGTCCGCCGAGCTCGGCCATCATGACCGGGTCGCAGGGCATCCTGCTGTAGGCGCCGACGTCGCCCGGCCGGACATCGCGCAGGTGCAGCCCCGGGTCCATGGTGTTCCATCATCGCAAACGATCGCCGCCGCGGGCGCCGCGTCGTTCAGGGCCGGTAGGTGCCGAAGTACCAGTCGTTGCCGTCCGGGTCGCGGGCCGCGTAGTCGCGGGAGCCGTAGTCCTGGTCGGTGAGCGGCCGGAAGATCTCGGCGCCGGCGGCCTTCGCGCGGTCGTGGTGGGCGTCGGGGTCGTCGACGGCGACGTAGACCGCCGCCGCGGGGACGTCCGCGCTGCCCAGCATGATGAGCCCGGTGTCGAAGCGCATCTCGGCGTGGACGATCTTCCCGGTGTCGTCCTTGTGCGCCGCGACCTCGGTGAAGCCGAACGCCCTCTCCAGCCACGCCATCGTCCGCGCCGGGTCGGCGGACCTGATCAGCGGGTAGAAGGTCCGGCGGATCTCACTCGTCATGTCGTCCTCCCTGCTAGTCGGGGCGGCGGGGTCTGACATGCCCAGTGTGCGGCGGGCCGATCCCCCCGTCTTGGACGAATGGCACCTCAGCGGCGCGCGGCGTCGCGTTCGGCGGCGAGGCGGCGGGTCTCCGGCGAGACCGGGGCGCCGAGGATCGCGGCGACGACGTCGATCAGGTAGCTGGTGAACAGGCGGTCGTCGGTGCGCGGCCCGGAGCGGGCGCGCCGCGCCAGCTCGATCGAGGCGTACAGGATGGCGGTGAAGCGGCGGTGCAGGCGCGCCGCGTCCTCTTCGAGGAGGGGCTCGACCAGGTTCCGCCAGCGGCACAGGCTGTCGCGCGGATCGTCCAGCACGGCGAGGGGGACGATCGGGTCCGGCCGGTTCACCACGTCCGCCCAGATCTGCAGGTAGGCGCGGCCCGACGCGTCGGCCAGCCGGGCGGCCATGGGGCGGACGAGGGCGGCGGCGAGGGGCCGGACGCCCTGCTCGCCGTCCTCGTAGGCGTCGAGCAGGGCGTGCCGGCGGGCCTCCACGTCGGGGGCGTGCCGCGCGAAGATCGCGCGGAGGATCCCGGCGCGGCCCCCGAAGTGGTACTGGACGGCGGTGGCGTTGCGGGCGCCGGCCTCCTGGAGGATCTCCCGGAGGCTGACGGCGTCCACGCCGCGCGCGGCGTAGAGGGCCTCGGCGGCGTCCAGCAGGCGTTCGCGCGTGTCACTCATCGCCGATCGCGAGCTCCAGCGCCTCGGCGAACCTCTCGCGGGCCGCCTCCCGCAGGGTGGGCAAGTGGTGGGACGGCCACAGCCCGCCGGCGGGTTCGACGTCGCGGAGCAGCTGCCGGGCCAGGGTGATCTTGTGGACCTCGGTGGGGCCGTCGGCGATGCCGAGCGCCTCGGCGGCGAGCAGCATGGCCGCGAACGGCATCTCGTTCGACACGCCGAGGGCGCCGTGCAGGTGCATCGCGCGCTGCACGACGTCGTGGTAGACCTTCGGCATCGCGGCCTTCACGGCGGCGATGTCCTTGCGGACCTTCTTGTAGTCCCGGTGCTTGTCGATCAGCCAGGCGGTGCGCAGGACCAGCAGCCGGAACTGCTCGATCTCGATCCAGCTGTCGGCGATCTTCTCGCGGGTCATCTGCATCCTGGCGAGCGGCCCGAACCGGGTCTCCCGGGAGACCGCGCGCTCCAGCATCATGTCGAACGCCCTGCGGACCTGCGCGATCGTCCGCATGGCGTGGTGGATGCGGCCGCCGCCGAGGCGGGTCTGCGCGATGGCGAACGCGCCGCCCTCCTCGCCGAGGAGGTTCTCGGCCGGGACGCGGACGTTCTCGTAGCGCAGGTAGCCGTGCGAGCCCTCCCGCTCGCCGCCGACGCCGACGTTGCGGACGGTGGTCAGCCCGGGCGCGCCGGCCGGCACGATGAACATCGACATGCCCTGGTACGCCGACACGTCGGGGTTCGTCACGGCCATCACGATGAGGAACGTCGCGTGGCGCGCGTTGGAGGAGAACCACTTCTCGCCGTTGATGACCCAGCCGTCCCCGTCCCGGACGGCGCGCGTGGTGAACAGCGTGGGGTCCGCTCCGCCGTGCGGCTCGGTCATCGAATAGGACGAGGAGATCTCGCCGTCCAGCAGCGGCCGCAGGTAGCGCTCCTTCTGCTCGGGCGTGCCGAAGTGGGCGAGGATCTCCGCGTTCCCGGAGTCGGGCGCCTGGCAGCCGAACACCGACGGCGCCCACCGGGAGCGCCCGATGATCTCGTTCAGCAGGGCCAGCTTCACCTGGCCGTATCCCTGCCCGCCGAGCTCGGGGCCGAGGTGGCACGCCCACAGCCCCTTCTCGCGCACCCGGTCCTGCAGGGGGCGGACGAGCCGCTTGTAGCGGGGGTCGCTCTTGTCGTACGGGCTGCCGAGCACCAGGTCGAGCGGCTCGACCTCGTCGCGGACGAAGGCGTCCGCCCAGTCGAGGAGTTCCTGGTAGTCGGGGTCGGTCTCGAAGTCCCAAGCCATGGCGAGCCTCCTGCGTCGTTTCCCCGATAATCGACCTATCTGAGTATGTAATGCAAGTGCATGACTGTTACTCTCCGGTTGACCCTGTGCCGGAAAGGGACCCGCCGTGCAGCCTGAGCAGATCGACCGCGACCTCGTGGACTTCGGCGTCCTCGGCGGGTGGATGGACGGCCGGGGCCTGCCGGTCGGCCCGTTCGAGGACGTCGCGCCGCTCGCGGGCGGCACGCAGAACACGCTGATCCGGTTCCGCCGGGGCGGCCGCGACTACGTGCTGCGGCGCGGGCCGGCCCACTTGCGCGCGAGGACGAACGACGTGCTGCGCCGCGAGGCCCGGGTGCTGGCGGCGCTCGACGGCACCGACGTCCCGGCGCCGCGCCTCATCGCGGCCTGCCCGGACGAGTCGGTGCTCGGCGGCGCGGTCTTCTACCTGATGACGCCGGTCGAGGGCTTCAACGCCACGGTCACGCTCCCGGACCTGCACGCCGGCGACGCGTCGGTCCGGCGCGAGATGGGCCTGAACGCGGCCCGCGCGCTGTCGGCCCTGGGCGCGGTCGACCACGAGGCCGCCGGGCTGGGCGACTTCGGCAAGCCGGAGGGCTTCCTGGAGCGGCAGGTGGGCCGCTGGATGTCCGAGCTGGACTCCTACAGCGCCCTGGACGGCTATCCCGGCCCCGACATCCCCGGCCTGGACGACGTCGCCCGCTGGCTGGAGGACAACCGCCCCAAGGTGTGGCGGCCGGGAATCCTGCACGGCGACTACCACTTGGCCAACCTGATGTATTCCTTCCACGGCCCAGAGGTCGCCGCGATCGTCGACTGGGAGATGTGCACGATCGGCGACCCGCTGCTGGACCTCGGCTGGCTGCTGGCCACCTGGCCCGACCGCGACAATCGGAGCACCGCGCTGGCCGGTCCGCTGGGCGCGGCGGGCGGCCTGCCACCGGCGGACGAGCTCGTCGCGGCCTATGCCGAGCGGGAGGACGCCGTCGCGGGCCGCGACCTGTCGTCCATCACCTGGTACGCGGTGCTCGCCTGCTTCAAGCTCGGGATCGTCCTGGAGGGCACGCACGCGCGCGCGTTCGCCGGGAAGGCTCCGAAGGAGACCGGCGATCTGCTGCACGCGATCACTCTGGGCCTGTTCCAGCGCGCCCACGGGTTCATCGGGTCGTGATGGAGATCCGCGGGGGCGGCCCCGGCGACGCGCCGCTGATGCTCGCGATGCTGGACGGCGCGGTCGCGTGGCTCGCGGCGCACGGCCGGACCGGGCAGTGGGGCCGCGAGCCCTGGTCGGCCGATCCGCGCAAGGTGGAGCGGATCACCGGCATCGCCCGCGACGACGAGATCTGGGTGGCAGAGGCGGACGGGCGTCCCGCCGGGGCCATGGCCGTGGCGTCCCGCCCGCCGCGCTACGTCGACCCGGTCGACGAGCCGGAGCTCTACATCACGCTGCTGGTGACCGACCGCGCGTTCGCCGGGCGCGGGGTGGGCGGCGCGCTCATCGCCAAGGCGAAGGACGAGGCGCGGGCGAAGGGCGCCTCCCTGCTGCGCGTCGACTGCTACCGCGGCGACGACCGGCGGCTCGTCGACTACTACCGCCGCCACGGGTTCGAGCCGGCGGCGGAGTTCACGGTCGGCGACTGGCCGGGGCAGCTGCTGTCGCAGCAGGTGAAGCCCGCCGAGGTTGAAAATCCGGGCCGCGGGACGCAGCCTGGGGAGTGACCGGCGCGAACGGGGCAGTCGGTGACGCCCTTGCGCCGCACGGACGGCGACCGAGCCGCTCGCCTCGTTCCGCCGGTCGACACTGACGTCGGATTTCCGCCAGCGCGCCCGCCCCGTGCCCGGGCACGCTCGGACCATGCCGGACGACTTTCGCTTCGGCGTCGTGGGCGAGTCGATCCGGTCGGGCTCCGGCCTGGCCGGGACCGCCCGCCGCGCCGAGGAACTCGGATATGACGTTCTGACGCTGCGGGACCACTTCGTCGCCGAGCCCTTCGGCGACCAGCTCGCCCCGATGGTGGCGCTGGCGTCCGCCGCGGCCGCCACGCGCACCCTGCGGCTGGGCACGATGGTCCTCGCCAACGACTACCGGCACCCGGTGATGCTCGCCAAGGAGGCCGCCACCCTCGACCACCTGTCGGGCGGGCGGTTCGAGCTGGGCCTCGGCGCCGGCTGGCTGCGCGCGGAGTACGAGGCCGCCGGGATGCCCTTCGACGCGGCCGGGACGCGGGTCGGCCGCCTGGAGGAGTCCCTGCGCATCCTGCGGAGCCTCCTGGACGGCGAGAAGACCGTGTTCGCCGGGGAGCACTACCGCATCGACGGCCTGACGGTCTTCCCGCGCCCCGCCCGGCGTCCGCCGCTCGTCGTCGGCGCCGGCAGCAGGCGCATGCTCGGCATCGCGGGGCGCCTCGCCGACACCGTCGGCGTCCTCCCCCGCGCACTCCCCGAAGGGGCGATCTCCGACGAGATCACCGAGCGGCTGCCGGACACCATCGCCCGCAAGGTCGACCTGGTGCGGGAGGCCGCCGGAGAACGGGACATCGAGCTGAGCATGATGGTGACGCCCGCGTTCGGCCCCGACCCCCGGAAGGCGGCCGCGCGGGTAGCGGTGACGCGCGGCTGGGGGACGTCGGCGGCCGGCCTCGTCCTGGAAATGCCGTCCCAGTTCGTCGGCCCGCCCGAGCACATCGCCGAGCAGATGCTCGCCCGCCGCGACCGCTACGGCTTCACCTACTACCAGGTCCCGGACGCGTGCATGGAGGAGTTCGCCCCGGTCATCCCGCTGCTGGCCGCCTAGCCGGCGGCCTTGGGCGGGGTCGGCGAAACCGGCGTTCACGGCGGGGCTCAGCTCCGCCTCCGTGAGGCGGTCCCCTTCCCAGGTGTCGACTTCCAAGGTGTCGACGAAGATCCCCACCATAAGGAACCCGTTTCACTCAATGGAAACGGGATCTTGCCGGGGTGGCGGGGTTGGCGCTCGCTGCGGACCATGAGCGAGACGCCGTCCAGGGAGCCGGTGCGGGAGGGGGCCGGAGAGCTGAGAACGGGGATCCCCCGGTGATCTCGCGATACCGGGGGATCCCCGTTTCCCATGCACCGGCAGCCCTGTGCCGGGTCTGTGCGAGGCCGTACGAGCCGCGGTGAACCGGCTCGCGCGCGGGCCTCGGGACGGATGGGTCAGGAGCCGAAGGGGCGGGGCTTCCCCTTCTTGCCGGCGCCGTGGCCCCAGGAGAGGACCTCCCACTTGACGTTCTTCAGGTGGCCCTCGCCCGTGCCGGCGTTGTACTTGCTCTTCGGCTTCCCGCCGTCGAGCAGGTAGCGGAAGGTGTAGGTGTCCAGGTCGAGCATGACGCCCCGGTGGGACGGCTCGCCCGGCCCGCGGTCACCGATGAACCCGGTGACGGTGCGGCCGTGGTAGCTGACCTTCACCTTGGTGTGCATGGGCCAGCTCGGGCTGGCGAACAGCCCCTTCTGCATGGGCTTGCCGCCCGCGGGGGCGCCGGTGTCGCCGTTCACGCCCGACCCGTCGTCCCAGAAGTAGGACGCGGTGGTCTTGCCGCTGAGCAGGACCTTCGGGTCCTTCTTCGCGCGCTTGACGTCGGACTTGCCGGCCTTCTCGGACTTCTCGCCGGCCTTCGAGCCGGCCTTCGCCGCGCTCTCGCCGTTCTTCAGGGTCCCGTGCGGGGAGGTCTTGTGCTCCTGCGAGGCGACGGCCTGCTGCGACAGGAACTGCTTTTCCGGAGCGGAGTCATCGCTGGCGGCTGCGACGCCGGCCACGAGCATGCCCGCGAGGGCGGTGCCGGTGACGCCGGTCAGGACGACGTTGATCGCTCGCTGCTGCATGGATTTCCTTCGTTCGGGGTACAGGGCTGCCGCTCGCGCTGATGGCGCGCTGCTCCCCCCGGTGGCGATGCGCCGTTTCCGGGCAGGGGTGAGCGGCTCCGAGACTCGGGACTCGGGAGATGCCGTCGCGGTGAAGGATCCGCTTGGAACGGTCCACGGGCATGGCGGACCGCGCCCGCGCTCAGCTCCGCACGACCGTTCTCGGGCGTGCGTGAGGCACGGGCTTCAATGAAGCGGAAGGGATGCCGACCGGGGGCTCACAGGCTCGGCCCGGTGCGGCCGGTGCATGGTACGGCCGCTGTTCGGCTTGAGGATCCCGCCTGGCGGGCGGGAGGCGACGGTTATGTGATTGGCCAGGTCAAGGGCACTTTGACCCGACCTGAGCTTGACTATATACGGCTTTGCCGTGCTTTCGCCAAACTCGGGTTTTCTTTACCTTTGCCCAGGTAGATCATTTTATCGGGTGCCCACCCGAGGCCGGGCTCAGGACCGCGGAGCGCCGGACCGGAGGTCTCTTGGCATCACCACGACAGCGTAAAGAACACCTCTACCCCAACGGGCATTCCATCTGACGCCCTGCGGAAGGTAAAGCCTCGTCAGTGCGTCGGGTAGACCGTCGGCACGAGGGGGGTCGGCCCGGTGCCGCCGCTGAAGACCGGCGCGCCCGGCTGCTGCGGGACGAACGGGGCCTCCGCGTAGCCCGCCTCCGGGTATCCGGGGCTCGCGTACTCGGCGCTCCCGTAGGCGGGCCCGCCGTACGGGCCGGCCGCCGCGACGATCGGACCCTGCGCCGCCGGGACGGCCTGGGTCGCGGTCGGCGGTACGTGGGAGCCGTCGACTCGGCGGGGCTCGGGCCCGGGAACGCCGCCCCGATCCGCACGGCGCTCGGCCAGCAGGGCCATGAGCGCGTGGGCGGTCTCGGCGTCCATCTTCAGCAGGACGCTCGGCATCCCGGACTGGTCGACGAACGGGGAGACCGAAGGGGCCGGCAGCTGCGGGAGCGCCGCCCGCATCTCCTCGCGGAGATCCTGGGCCAGCCGCAGCGCCTGTCGGTCACTGTCGCTCAAGTGTGCGTTCATCGCGATCTCCGGGGAGTTCACGTGCGGGGGTCCGGGGATCATCCTGCTAGGGATGGCGTGCAGGTGCAAGGGCTGATGCACGTGCATTTCAAGAATTCTCACCCCGTAACCCCCGCGTCCGTCGATCGTTCCGGGTCACTCCATGCCGCGCTTGCCGGGCGTCCAGAACGGCTTGACCAGCACGGATGCGCGCGGCCACCCCCGTTCGCGGACCAGATGCGCCCGGACGGCCTGCACGGTGCGCGCCTCCCCGGCTACGTAGGCGATTCCCGGTTCCGCGGGCAGTTCCAGCACCCGCACGGCGTCCACGAGCGCCTCCGGCCCGGCCGCGGAGGCGTCCCCGCGGTGGCGCCACGTCAGCTCCCCGCTCCTCGGGAGCGGCAGCCCGTCCTCCGGTCGGGAGACTTCGATCACACCGTGCACGGGAACGTCCGGCTCTGCGGCGCGGAGCATCGCGGCGAACGGGACCGAGGCCGTCTCCTCCCCGGCGAACAGGTGGTAGGCGGATCCATGACGCACAGCCGCATGACACCGGCGGCCCGGTCGTAGTCCCACACCGAGTAGGTGCGCAGCGCGTCGCGGACGGCCCCGCTGATCCACGTCCGCAGGGCAGCGATGTCGGCCACATGGACGCGGACCTGCTGCCCGGGCGTCCAGTCCAGCCCGGGCACGCCGCCGACGCGGATCCACCGCATCCGCCCCGGCGCCGGCCGCACGTCCTCGATCCGGCCGCGCACGAACTTCCGATCGACCAGCCGCCGCCCGAGCCGGACCTTCGAGGGTGCGGACCGGCGGCGACGGGCGGGGATACGGGCTTCGCTGCGGAGCCGT
>NZ_JBIQHY010000037.1:0-27032 GCF_044508335.1 Actinomadura sp. | reverse complement strand
CGAGGGTGCGGACCGGCGGCGACGGGCGGGGATACGGGCTTCGCTGCGGAGCCGTGGACCGGGGTGCGGCGTTGGGGATCGTCGGTGGTCGGCGGCATCCTGGACGGATGACCGAAACGCTCAGCCTTCAGGCCCTCAACCGCGCCACGCTGGCGCGGCAGATGCTGCTCGCCCGGCAGAAGCTCCCTGTCGGTGAGGCGGTGCAGCTGCTCTTCGGCATGCAGGCGCAAGAGCCGAAGCCGCCGTTCCTGGGGCTGTGGACGCGGGTCGACGGTTTCCAAGCGTCCGACCTGCACGCCGCGCTGCACGACCGGTCGATCGTCCGCGCCACGATGATGCGGGCCACGCTGCACCTGATGACGGCCGCCGACTACACGGCGTTCCGCACGGCGATGCAGCCGATGCTGCACGGCGCTTTGCGCGTCCTGGGCGACCGCGCCAAAGGGCTGGACCTGGAGAAGGTCGTCCCGGCGGCGCGTTCCTTGCTCGACGGGGGGCCGCTGACGTTCAACGAGGTGCGTGCGCAGTTGCAGGAGCGGTTCCCGGACGTCAACGACCGCGCCCTCGGCTACGCCGTCCGCCTGTGCGTGCCGCTGGTCATGGTGCCCACGCAAGACAGGTGGAGCTTCCCTCGCACGCCGCAGTTCACGCCGGCCGGCACCTGGCTCGGCGAGGAGCCCGCGGCCGATGAGGCCGTCGACGAACTGGTGCTCCGGTATCTGGCGGCCTACGGGCCGGCGTCGGCGGCGGACGCCCAGACGTGGTCCGGGCTGGCCTCCACCGGCGAGGCTCTGGAACGCCTGCGGCCCGGCCTGCGCGTCTTCACCGACGACAAGGGCCGGGAGCTGTTCGACCTGCCGGACGCCCCGCGGCCCGGCGAGGACGTTCCGGCCCCAGCGCGGTTCCTGCCCGAGTTCGACAGCCTGGTCCTGGCGCACGCCGACCGCCGGCGGGTCATCGCCGACGCCCACCGGCCCATGCTCACCACCAAGAACCTGCGCGTCCGCGCCGTCTTCCTCTGGGACGGCTTCGCCCGGGGCATCTGGGAGACCGAGTACAAGCGCAAGGTCGCCGCACTGCGGATGCGTCCGTTCGAGCCCCTCCCCCGAGCGGCCGTGGACGAGCTGACCGCCGAAGGCGAGGCGCTCCTGCGGTTCCTGGAACCGGCGGCCAAGGAGACCGTCGTCAGCGTCGAGTCCTCTTAGGCGATGGCACGGCCGAGCCCTTCCCAGTAGGGGGCGCGGAGCTCCTTCTTGAGGATCTGGACACCACCCGGTACTGCACGCCGCCCCCTTCCGAATCTCGTTCGGTTCTGCGCGGCCGACCCTATCGATCGCGGCGCGGCCCGCGGAAGCACCGGCCCGCCGCCACATGCGGACATGACGCTGTGAGCGTGGACAACTTCGAATAGTGATCAATCTGATACATTCGTTGGTTGAAAGATCCATCAAATGGGCGCAAGCTGTGGCCGACGTCCGGAATGCCCCGCCCGTTCCTACTGACCGACCGCCGACAGGACGCGACCAATGTTCGAGATCTGGGAGACGAGTGAGCCGGCCCGGCTCATCAGCGACGCGGGGAGCCTGAAGGTGGCGCTGGAGAAGATCGACACGATGTGCCGCCTCCGGCACGACCAGGCCGTGGCCCACGTCGGCGAGGCGGGCGAGGGGTACCACTTCGAGATCAGGGATCACGACGGCAAGGCCCTCGCGCGGCTCAGCTACGTCCCCGACACGTCCCGCGCGTACCAGAGCGTCGTGGTCGAGGAGATGCGGGGCGCCGACGGCTCGTGACCGCGTCCCTCAGGCGGCCCCGGTCTTGACGGCCGGGGCCTTCGCATGCCGCGGACGTCCCCGGGTGGCAGGATGCTTCGTGACCTTTGACGCCGGACGGCGGGAGCGGTGGTGCGGAAGTCGTGGCGACGCCATGCCGGGCCGGCCGATCGTCCCGGGGACATCGCCGCCGCGCTGATCGCCGAAGCGCTGCGGGCCCTTTCCCTCAATGACGGCGCGGCCTTCGGCCGTCTCGCGGCAGGGCTGGCAGACCGTCCGGGGCATTGGACGCCGACCGTCGACCGGTGCCTCGCCGCGCGCCTGCGCCGAGCCGTCTCCACGGCGTGGGCCCGCGGTTGGCAGCCGGCCGACGTGACCCGCTACGCGACCCGCCGCCGCACCGCCCGGCACGCGCGCCTGGCCGCGGACGCGATCGCCGGCGAAATGCGCGCCTACTCCCCCACCACCGTGGACGACCGCTGGCATGAGCAGCTCGCCACCCTCCAGGCGACCGTCTGGTGGACGGACGACGCCTCACATTCGTCCGAATGGTGCGTGCGCGAAGGCGTCGACCGCACGGCGTACATCACAACGGCGCTCGAACTGATCCACCTCCTGGAAGGTCTCCCGAGACTCCCCCACCTGACCCCGGCTCCAGGCATGTCCGACGGAACGTTCGATCGGAAGACCCACGCGAGGTCTCAAGACGTCGATCAGCGAATGCTGGGCAAGGTCAGGGCGCTGCTCGCCAAAGCGGAGTCGACCGAGTTCCCCGATGAGGCGGAGGCGCTGAGCGCCCGCGCCCAGGAGTTGATGGCGCGGCACAGCATCGACCATGCGCTGCCGGCCGCGGAGAGCGGCGACACCGCCGGGCCCGCCGGGCGGCGCATCGCGGTGGACAGCCCGTACGACGCGCCGAAGGCGGTCCTGCTGACGGTCGTGGCCGACGCGAACCGGTGCAGGGCGATATGGCACCGTGAGCTGGGCTTCTCCACGGTGATGGGGTTTCCGGCCGACCTGGCCGCTGCGGAGATGCTGTTCACGTCGCTGCTCGTCCAGGCGACGTCCGCCATGGTGCACGCGGGTCCGCGACGGGACGCGCGAGGGCGGTCAAGGACGCGGTCGTTCCGCCACGCCTTCCTCAACGCCTACGCCGCCCGCATCGGTGAGCGGCTGCGCGAGGCCGCGGACAGGGCGGCCGCGGACGCCGGCGGGAAGGATCTGCTTCCCGTGCTGGCGGCGCGCGACCGGGCCGTCGAACAGGCCGTCGACGCGATGTTCCCGAACCTCGCCAAGGGACGGGCGGGTTCGGTGTCCAATTACGAGGGCTGGGTGGCCGGGCGGGCGGCCGCGGACCTGGCCAGCCTGAACGGGCGCTCCGAGATCACCGGGGCGTTCCGCCGTCCGTAGCGCACGGGGTCCCCCCGGGGGGCGAGGGGGACGTCCGGTCATGTGCTTGCTTCTTTCTGGTCCGTGCTGGTCGCGGGAGCGGGTCAGGCCTTCTTGCGCCGGGTGTTGCCGCCCCGGCCGCGCAGCGGCACGCCCGCCTCCTTCAGGACGTTGTAGATGAACCCGTACGACCGGCCGGTCTCGGCGGCCAGGTCGCGGATGCTCTCGCCCGCCGCGTAGCGCGGAGCGAGCTCGGCGGCGAGCTGCGTGCGTTCGGCACCGGTGACCCGGGTGCCCCTCGACAGTGTGCGTGCCACGGGGACCTCCTGTTCCAAGGCTGCGCCGCGGGGCCCGTCCCCGCAGCTCACAGCAGTGTTGATCTCCCCAACGTACACATTCCCCCTGATTACGCCGTCGATGCCGCGCGAATCACCGCGAATTCGGCCAGAGCTGGTCTTATCCGTGGTGAACGGCGTGTCGGAACTAGACAGACGTCCCTCGGACCGCCGTCGACCGCCCGATCCGCACGGCCGCCCCCCGCACCGACCCCCAGACCGGAACCCGATCTTTTTCCACAACCCACCTGCTCCCGCCCCGTCCGCCGCCTCACCAGGCGGACAGGGCGCAGGCGAAGAAGCCCGAAGCCGTCCCCCGGCCGCCACCGCTCCCAGACAGCTGCGGTCAACCGGCCGGACCGCAGCCGGACCCCGTCCCCGCGACACCACCCCGGGCTCCAGGCGGCGGCCGACGAGGGGGCTGGAGTCGATGAGGCACCCCAGGCTGGGGTTGATGGGATCGGGACGAACCGTGAACCCGCCTAGCGTCCGCCGAGCGGGCCGGTCGGGACGACCGGGCCGGGGGCGGCCAGGACCGGGCCGGTCAGGACCGCGGGACCCGCGGGGGGACCGGCGGGGCCGGCCGGAACGGGATCGGCGGGGCTCGGCGCAGCCGCCACGGCGTCCGTCGTGAGGGCGGCCGCGGTGGCCTGGGAGGCGGCTTCGCGGAGGGAGAGGTCGGAGCGGCGCAGCGGATGCCGCAGGGGCTCGAACGGGAAGAGCGACGTCTCGGCGAGCCCGTCGACGACCAGGAGTTCGCCGGGGTCGAGGAGCCGCCAGCCGGGCCGGTCGTCCATCGGCTCGCTGGCGATGACGACGGCGGGCACGGCGTCCTGGGCGCCGGGATCGGCCGCGCCGCCCTGCCCCGGGGACAGCACCCACAGTTCGTTGCTGTCCGGATAGCGCAGCGCCCAGAGGCGTCCGGCCTCCGCGATGAGCAGGTTGAGCGCGAAGACGGGGAGCTCCGCGCCGATGCGGCGCACCGCCTCGATGATCCCGGTGGTCGTGTCGCCGCGGCGCCGGATCTCCGCGGTCAGGTAGGCGAAGACCAGCTCCGAGTCGGTCTCCCCCGAGACGTGGGCGCGCTCGACGTCCGTCAGCCACGTCCGGAGGATGTCGAGGCCCTTCACCACGCCGTTGTGGGCGAACAGCCGGTCGCTCATCACGAAAGGGTGGCAGTTGTGCACTGTCAGCCCGCCTACGGAAGCGTCGCGAACGTGCCCCACGAACGTGTGGGACGGGACGTTGCGGGCGTGCAGGTCGAAGTCCGCGTTCTCGAAGGCGGCCAGGGGCGCCCGGTCGCGGACGGGTTCACCGCCGAGGGAGAACCAGCCGAGACCCGCGCCGTGCTGCATCCGGTGACTCTGCGCGCGCAGGCTCCGGGGCGCGTCCAGCAGCCAGTGCGCCGCCCTGACCCGCGGGCCGCCCGTGCTCATACCGAAAAGTCGGCACATCTGGTTACCTCTCCGATGACTTTACTGCGGGTGACGAACATTTTACCGAACGTCGCAGCCGACGTCCGGCGAACTCGCGGTGTCCCCGACAGGCGAACCCGGACGTCCGGCAGAGAGAAGGCGGCCCCGTCCCCGCGCGGTTCACTGCTGGTCAACGAACCGGTGCCATGCTGGAGGATGCCATGCCCGAGGACGCGGCCACCGAGTTTTGGAAGAACCTGACGCCGATCCGGAACTCGCGGAAGCCGGACGCCCTGCCGGAGGTGCACCTGCCGCACGTCTCCACCGACGACCGCTAGTACGGGCCGTTAGTACGGGCCGTTCACCGAGACCGGGTTCGCCAGTCGGGCCCACTTCACACGCGTCTTCCGCGAGCGCTTCGGCCGTACTCCGGGCGCGGCACGCCTCGGGTGAAGTTATCCCCAGAACCCCGTTCTACTGCTTCGGGTCCGGACGGCCGCGCATGCTGGCCAGGTCCCGTCCGGAAGGAGCAGCCCATGGCCACGATCACGTACTCCGTCCCGTCCACCACGACCTCGCGGTTCGCCGTGGCCGCCGAGAGCATCCCGCGCGACCTCGGCGCCCTCCTGCGCCGGACCGCATCGGGCCCCTACCACGCCCACATCACCGGACGGCTCGGCTCACCCCAGCTGCAGGTCGCGCGAGAAGACCTCACCACGCTGCGCTGGAACCCGGGTGACGTCCGCGCGGCCGGCCCCGAAGACCTGCAGGCCGCCCGCACCTTCAACAGCGCGACGGAGTTCGCCGTCGTCACGGCCTTCGCACCGGTCACCGACCAGCCCCGCGGCGTCCAGGTCGCCCGCGCCGCCGCGCACACCATCGCCAAGGCCACCGGCGGCATCACCGCCGACCTCGTCACGGGCCACGTCCTGACGGCGGCCGCCACCGAGCGGACGCGCTTCGTCCTGGCCGACCGCTGGCTCGGCGACGTCCTGCCCCCGTTCCGCGCCAACGGCCGCTGCACGGCCGCCGACCCCGACCTCGACCCGGAGGGCGTCAACGGCTGCGCATGCGTCCGCCTGCGCACCCGCGGCCTCCGCCGCTTCGGCCTGCCTGAGCTGCAGATCACCGACGTCGCCTGCCCGCACGACCTGGCCGCCCTGAACGTCCTCCGGACCGCCGCCCGGCGCCTCCTGACCGACCACTGGACCTGGCTCGCCACCGGCCCGGCCGCCCGCACCCGCACGGTCTCCGCCACCCTCGGCCTCTCCCACCGCGACTTCAACGACTTCTGGGGCACCACCCGCCGCGTCCACCTGACCCCGCCGGCCCCCTTCCAGGTCACCCTCTCGTCCTTGGCCTCCCGCCTCATCGCCTTGAGCCCGCCCGCCGACTTCGACGGCACGGTCAACGACTGGCTCTGGGGCGACACCCTCCCCATGGGCATGTACGACGTCCTAAAGGCCCCCGCGGACCCCCACCTCGCCGCCTAACTCCAACGACCCCTCTTCGGGGTCTGCTCATTTGGACGACGGTGGTGGATGAGGGGGGCTGCGATGTTCGCTCCGCCACCCAGCGGCGGCGCCCCAGCCGGTCGCAGAACTCGATGCCACGTCGATGGACGGGCGGCGCAATGCCCCGTCCACGCGGCCGGAGGTGCAGGTCGGCGGCTTTCTGCGAGCTCTTCGGCGCCGCATCGCGAATCGCTCGGTCGATTCTCCGGCCTGTAGAGCGCTAGCAACCGGACCGTGCGACCGAGCGCGCGCTTCGGAAAACTTCGCGTCGCCCAAGGAGACCGGTAACGCCGAGTGAGATTCATGGCACCGTGCGGTCACCCGCACTGTGCCGCAGTGCTACTTCTCAGCCACGACCGTCGTTATGAAGCTGCGCACTGGGTCCGTGCCTGGAGCCTGCGAACCGACTCTTCGGAAAGTGCCTATCAGCAGGCGTGTCGCGAATTCTCAGCGCGCGTGCCCACGCGCCGTTCCCGGTGTCCGCCAGGCCGCCTACATCTCGGTTCAAGCGGGACGTACCGCCCATTTCGGCTGTTCTGGCGATGACGTAGGACGGTGAAGGCCATTGAAGCGAGTGTGGCCAATGTTCAACGCTCCGTAGCCGAATTGACTACGATCGGCACTCACACGGTGACCGACGCGATCCCCCGGGGCGAAGATGAACCGTTTTCTGGCACATCCCAGGCTGGCCGTACTGCTCGGCGGCTGGCTCCGCTGCACCGGCGGAGTCCTGGGCTGTACCGCGATGGCCGGCGCCATCTCCATAGGCGCGGCTCCGCCATCGGACGCCGCCGCTCAAAACGAACCGGAGCCGCGCAGGTCCCAGTCGCCGACCTGCCGCCAGGCGATGAGCGTCGGCGACTGGTACACCGCGCACAAGTGCAAGGAGGCATGGCGCTCGATGTACGAGAGGTCTCGCAGAAGGTCAGGGCGCGACCGGGAATTGTCCCGCCGGCCGCACCGGCACACCTGGAAATCCGAGATCGAACACGGGCGTTCCTCGCCCGTACCGTCCGAAGAGCACAGTCCGCGGCCGGCTCTGCCGGATCCTGCGAGCGCTGAACCTCCGTCCCCACCCCGAAAGAGCACTTTTCGCCCGACGCCGTCCACACCGAAGCCGACTCCCACCCGGGACCAGTCGGCCGAAGCGGAGTCGCGTCCTCCCACACTGCAGCCGGTCCTGCTGCTGAGTCTGCTCATCCCCGCCGCGGCGGCGATCTGCTACCCCTTCCGGCACCGCCTCTACGCCGTCGCGACCGCCGGCACGGCCGCCCTTCCAGTGCCCGATGAGGAGGACGAAGCGCCGGCGGGCTTCGGCTACCGTCCCGTCCTCGACCCGTTCGCCCTCCGGGCCACGGGCCTGTCGGGCTCCGGCGCCGTCTCCACCGCGCGCGTGCTCGCCCTGACCGCTCTCGACGAGCACGGCGACGACTCCCTGGTCGTCGTTCCGCGTCCGGACGCCACAGTCCTGTTCGGCCTGGCCGAGGACGAACTGCTCGACGACGACACGGACGGGCTCTTCATCCCCGGCAACCTCGACGCGGCGCTCGCCTACCTCGAAACGGAACTCGCCATCCGCGAGAACACCGGTGTCACGCAGGCGCGCCGACTTCTGCTCGTGGCCGACTGCACGCAGGAGGCCGACAGGATCCACGCGCTTCTCGCCCGGCACCCGGGCGGCGTATCCGCGATCCTCCTCGGCCCATGGTCGGGAGACACGGCCACCATCGACGACAACGGCCTGGTCGACGCCCCTCCCGGGCTCGCCTCCGGCCTGCCCGACCGCGTCCCGGCGCTCTCCCGAGTCGAGGCCCGCGACCGCCTCCTCGCCGCCCTCGCACGGCACCGGGAGACCAAGAAGCCCTCTAGACGCCGCTCCTCACCCCGGCGCCCCTGACGACGAAGCACCACCCGGGACACGACAGACGGGACACGACAGAAAAGGCTCCGAACCCGGCGACGGCCGATCGCTCTCCCAGGGCAGGCCGCGTCCAAGGCGTCCGGCGGCGACGAGCCGAGACGCCAGGCGGGCCGCAAACGCTGGATCGCCCGGCGGACGGCCGCCCGCAACGCCTTCGAAGGCAGGCGGTGGTCAGGCGGCGGGCTGGTCCTGTGCGTTGATCTCGGTCCTGGCCGTGTCGAGGGTTCGGAGTGCGCGGCTGAGGGGGCCGAGGTCCGGTGGCTGGTCGGCGTCGCCGTCCACATAGGCCGAGCAGCGCAGGACCCAGGCGCGGATGACGTCCTCGGCGTGCTCCTCGGATCGGCGCGTCCTGGCCAGGGTCAGGCTGCGTTTCTCCTCCGCGACCTCCTTCGCCAGGGCCTCGTCCGTTCGGAGCGCCTGGACGTCGGAGAGGGCGTAGCGGCCGAGCTGGTCGGCCTTGAGCCCGCGCTCCGAGGCGATCCGGTCGAACGTCCGGCGCGGCCACCCGAGGATGGTCACCGCTCCGCCGGCGTCGACGGTGCCGGTGAGCGGACCCTTTCTGGCGGCGACCACCGTCCGCACGGTCTCCGGGTCGAGCCGGTCCAGGTCGCGCACGAGGTAGACCGGGTGGCCGCGGAAGCTGCTGACGACGGTGAGGGCGCCCTCGGCGACGAGGACTTCGATGTCCCGCCGCTCCACGTCGAGGCTGACGCGGGCGGCGAGCCTGGCGGCGGCGCGCGCCGAGCCGATCGGCGGTTCTTCGCCGAATCTGGCGATGACCTCCCTGCCCGCCTCCCGGGAGTCGTCGGCCAGGTCGGCGGACCACCGCTCGCCGTTCAGGTCCGGGCCCGGAAGGATCCCGTGCTCCAGCCCCACGCGCAACTGCCACCGGGTGAGCCCCAGGTGTTCGGCGAACTGATTGGCTCCGTACTGCGTGCGGTTGATCTGCGCAGGCATTGCCGTGCCTTTCCTGCCGCGATTGGGATTGACGCCGCACAGCCTCCCTGACGCAGTCCCCCAGCGGTAGCAGAATGCGATTCTGTGGATACCCGGAAAGAGGGCTCGCTTAATTCGGGCAGTTCGGGCAATTGGCCCATGGTTCGAGTGCGGGGTCCGGCATGCGAGGCTGGACGGCATGAAGCCTATTGACCGCCTGGGAATCGGCCTCGCGGCACTGGGGCGGCCCGCGTACATCAACGTCGGCCGGGCCGGTGAACTGCCGCCCGGCCGGAGCGTGGAAATGATGCGGGACGCCACCTGGACCGTCCTCGACAGGGCCTACGAGGCGGGTATCCGATGGGTGGACGCGGCACGCTCCTACGGCAGGGCCGAGGAGTTCCTGGCAGGCTGGCTCAACTCACGCCGGCCCGACGATATGACGGTGTCCAGTAAGTGGGGCTACACCTACGTCGGCGAATGGAAGACCGACGCCGCGGTGCACGAGGTCAAGGAGCACAGCCTTGACCGGTACCGCTCCCAGTACAGGGAAAGCCGCGGGTTGCTGGACGGGCATCTATCCGTCTATCAGGTTCACTCGCTGACCGCAGACAGCCCGCTCTTCCAGGATCTCCGCCTACAGGAGGCGATGGCCGAGCTGAGCGCCGAGGGCGTCCGCGTGGGCTTCTCGACCTCGGGTCCAAGGCAGGCTGACACCATCCGCCGGGCGATGGCGTTGCACGTCTCCGGCCAGAGGCTTTTCAACACCGTCCAATCAACGTGGAACATTCTGGAGACGTCAGCCGAGGATGCCCTGCGCGAAGCGCATGACGCTGGACTGCGCGTCCTGCTCAAGGAGGTGCTGGCCAACGGGAGGCTCGCCGTCGACCCGCCCCCGGCCGTGCGGAGCATCGCGTCCGAGAACGATGTGCGGCCGGACGCGCTCGCATTGGCGGCCGCCCTCAGCCGGCCTTGGGCGGACGTCGTCCTCATCGGCGCGGTCAGCCCCGCGCAGCTGGAATCGAACCTCGCGGCGTTGAACGTGGTTTTCGACGAGCGTCAGCTACGGGTGCTGTCGGAGCTGAGCGTCCCACCGGAGGGCTACTGGGCCGAACGGAGCGCACTGCCCTGGACGTAGGCGCACGTTCGCCGAGCAGCCTCCGCCTCATGGCACGATTGAGCAGCCCCACCATGATCGGATTTCCGTGCCATGCAGTCAGACCTTCCAGAGATGATCGGCCCCTACCGTGTGGTCGCCCGGCTCGGCGCCGGTGGGATGGGCGAGGTGTTCCTCGGAGCGTCGCCCAGCAGGCGCCTCGTCGCGGTGAAGGTCATCCGTCAGGAGTTTCTGGACGATCCCCGATGGCGCGCGAGGTTCCGCCGTGAGGTGACGTCGGCGCGCTCGGTCAGCGGCTTCTACACGGCACCCGTCGTGGACGCCGACCCGGATGCGGACCGGCCCTGGCTCGCGACGCAGTACATCCGCGGTGTGAGCCTCGCCAAAGTCGTCCGGGAGAAGGGGCCGCTCCGCGAACGTGCAGCGTGCCGGCTGGGGGCCGGGCTCGCGGAGGCGCTGATCGCGATCCATCGCGCGGGCATCGTGCACAGGGACCTGAAGCCGTCGAACGTCCTGCTCGCCTCGGACGGGCCGAGGGTCATCGACTTCGGCATCGCGAGACCCCTCAACGCACTGCCGCTGTCCCGCACGGAGATCCTGGGGACGCCCGCCTACATGTCACCGGAGCAGGCTCTCGGCGACCCGGTTCACCCGGAGAGCGACGTGTTCTCCCTTGGCTCGACTCTCGTGTTCGCTACGACGGGCGCGGCGCCCTTCGGCAGCGACCACAAGGTGCGCAGCCGCATCGTGCACGGCGAACCCGACCTCACCGAGTTGCCGGACCCGATGCGCGGGCTCGTGACCCGCTGTCTGGTCAAGGACCCCGGAGAACGTCCCACACCGGAGCAGATCCTGGTCGCCTTGTCCACGCTGCTGGACGCCCACTACGGCGAGGAATGGCCGCCTGTCGACGTCGAGCAGCTCATCGGCGTCCACGAACGGACGCTGGTCGAGTTCACGGCCGAGTTGCCGACGCTCCGGGAGCACTAGAGCGGGTTATCAGGGCAGGCCCTCGACGAGCGCGTCCCAGAAGGCGGTCTCGTAGGCCGCAGGAGGCGGGCCGCGCGGGCGATCTCGACCGGGTCTTCACCCGCTGCCAGCCCGGACGCGACCACTCCAGGTCGGCCACCATCGCCAGGGCCACCTCGGCGGCCGTCCCAAATGCCGCCCTTTGTGCGAGATACGCTGGATATGCCTGCGCGAAGGGCTTCGGGTCATATGCCATGAGATTCTTCTCACTTTGCCCGAGCGCGGCCGCGAACTCCCCGAGGAGCGCCAGCGCCCGCCCTTCGCCCTGTGCGAGCCCCAGAAAAGCCCGCCGGACGGCGAATCGGGAAACCCGGCCGCCGGCAGCGCGAAACGGCGCCGACCGCTGCCCACGAACCGGTACTCCTCGCCTGCCAGCCAGACCAGGCGCTCCCTGCGCAGCTCGCCCCCTTCGAGCATGTCGACGAAGCGGTTGGCGGTCGTCGCCGCGGCCATGTCCCCGCGGGTGCGCGCGCGAGGAGATCGGCGGCTCCGTTGTCGGCCATGACTCCAACGGAGCACCCGGGCCGGGCGTCCGTCAACGCGACCGGCCGGATCGCGCGGGTGATCACGCGGATACGATGAAGAGCGGAAGTCTACGCAGGTGTGGACGCAGTTGGGAGTGAGCGAGTATGTCGGATTTCGAGCTCGACCACGCGGGCGGCCGGATGCCTCTGGAGGTCAGGGAGGCCACCGAGGGGCCGTCAGGTCTGGTCGTCGGCAGCCTCTTGAAGGAGACGGGGCATGTCACGCTCGATCCCGGCTTCACCAATACCGCGTCCACGACGTCCGCCATCACCTATATCGACGGCGAGGCGGGGATCCTCCGCTACCGCGGGTACCCCATCGAGGAACTGGCGGAGAAGTCGTCCTTCCTTGAGGTGGCCTATCTGCTGATCTATGGGGAGTTGCCCACGGCCGATCAGTTGGCCGACTTCACCGACAAAGTGCGCAACCACACGTTGCTGGACGAGAAGTTCCGGGCGTTCTTCTCCGCGTTCCCGCGCCGGGCCCACCCCATGGCCGTCCTGTCGTCCGCGGTCAGCGCCCTGTCGACCTTCTACCAGGACAGCCTCGACCCGTTCGATCCCGAGCAGGTCGACCAGTCGAGCATCCGGCTCATCGCGAAGCTGCCCACCATAGCGGCGTACGCCTACAAGACGTCCAACGGCCAGCCGCTCCTGTACCCGGACAACTCCCTCGGGTACGTGGAGAACTTCCTCCGCATGATGTTCGGCCTGCCCACGCAGCCCTACGAGATCGACCCTGAGATCGCACGCGTCCTGGACATGCTGTTCGTCCTGCACGCCGACCACGAGCAGAACTGTTCGACCTCGACCGTGCGGCTCGTGGGGTCCAGCCAGGCGAACCTGTTCTCTTCCGTGTCCGCGGGTGTGGACGCGCTGTTCGGCCCGCTGCACGGAGGCGCCAACCAGGCCGTCCTGGAGATGCTCGAACGCATCCACGAGAACGGCGACGACATCGACTCGTTCGTCGCTCGCGTCAAGAACAAGGAGCCCGGCGTCAAGCTGATGGGCTTCGGGCACCGCGTCTACCGCAACTACGACCCGCGCGCCGCGGTCGTGAAGAAGGCGACGAGCAAGGTCCTGGACGCGCTGGGCAAATCCGACCCGCTGCTGGACCTGGCCATGCGTCTCGAAGAGGTCGCGCTGAGCGACGACTACTTCATCGAACGCAAGCTCTACCCCAACGTGGACTTCTACACGGGCGTCATCTACAAGGCGATGGGCTTCCCCACGAACGCGTTCACCGTGTTGTTCGCCCTCGGCCGGCTTCCCGGATGGATCGCCCAGTGGCGCGAGATGATGAACGACCCGGCCACGAAGATCGGACGGCCGCGCCAGGTGTACGTGGGGCCGGGCGAGCGCCACTACGTGGACGTATCGGCTCGCTGACCGCGGCCGGGCGGCTGCTCGACGAACAGCCGCCGGTGATGACGCGGCCGCGCCGCAGGATCGTCCGCCTGGACGACTCGGCGACGCAGGCCCGCGTCGGCGCGCCCCTCTGACCTGCGGCTCTGGCCCCTTTATCCCCAGAATCGCGTTCTAGGGAAAGTCCTCGGCGGCCTCCTCGAAGCTGGACTGCGAACACCGGTCCACCAGCTGGGGAGGCTGCATTGCGCGTCACCATCACGGTTCCCGAAGAGACGAGCGCCGGCTTCGTCGTCGCCAGCGACAGGGAGCCCGGCGACCTCGCGGCGATGATCCGGCAGCGCCTCCCCAGCCCGTTGGCCGCGGCGGTCGCGGGCCGCCTCGGCACCCCGCGCCTCGTGTTCGCCGACCACCCCGCCGACAGTTCGCCCTGGGACTTGAGCGAGGTGTCCGGCGCCGATGAGGACGACGCTGAGCGGGCCCGCCTGGCCAAGCGGCACATCGGCGTCACATGCGTCATGCCGGTCGGTGACCTGCCGTCCGGGCCGCACCTGGCCCGCGCCACCGCCAAGGCGATCGCGGAATCACTCCGCGGGGTGCTCGTAGACCTCGCCACCGGCCGGACCCTGCCCGCAGCTCGCCTCAACCGGTTGGACGACTTCGTCCTCGCCGACGACTGGCTCGGGACCGTCCTGCCGCCCTACCGGGACTCGGGACGCTGCACGGCCGGCGAGGACGACATCGACGGCTGCAACTGCGTGGCTCTCAGAACCCGGGGGCTCCGCCGCTTCGGCCTCCCCGAGCTGGAGATCACGGACGTGGCGTGCCCGCACGACCTGGCGGCGCTCAACATACTCCGCACGACCGCGCAACGCCTGCTGCCCCTCGGCAGGCACCCCGGCGAGCACGTGCTGCCCGGCGAGCTGATGCTGACGAGCGCCGACTTCTCCACGTTCTGGGGCAACCGAGACCCCATGTGGGACGACGGCCCCATCGGTGTCCGGCTGGCCGAAGTCACGCCCGGCCGCCTCGGCATCCGCGCCCCGGCGTCCTTTCCGGGCACGTTGAACGAATGGCTTTGGGACGAACTCCCGCCCGTCCTGCACGAACTCCTCACCTGCGAACCCGACCGCGCCACCCCACCGGGCTGAGCACGAAGCCCTTCGTCCCTCACCGCAGACCCGCAGCCGCAGCCGGGGACCCCCACGGCTCGCCCACCATTCAGCATCTCCACGGCGCAGACCGGGGTGACGTGCTCACCAGAACAAAGCGCCATGCCGTCTCAGCGTCTCCACCTCACAGGCCGGAGTGACGTGCTCACCAGAACAAAGCGCCATACCCTCTCAGCGTCTCCACCTCACAGGCCGGAGTGACATGCTCACTAGGACAGCGCGCCATGCCGTCGCGAGTTCCCCGCCTGCGTACAGAGCGAGGACCGGGGCGTCAAGTTCAGCGTCTTACTGTCGAGGGCACCCCCTGAGCAGCGTCACCGGACCCGCGCGGGGTCGCTAACGTCGTGCGGCATGGAGGACGTCGAAGCGCCCGGGTCGCTCGCGAGAGTGCTCGCGGATGTCAGAGCCGAACGCGAGGCCCAAGATCGCATGTGGGGAGCGCAGGAATTCCCCGACGGAAGCGGACCCGCCTTCGCCGAGGCCGCGGACGAGGCCAAACGGGAATGCGCCGCCGCCGTGCGGCGGGGCGAACTGACGTGGAGGCACATTCTTGCCGAGGAGTTCTTCGAAGCCCTCGCCGAATCGGACCCGGCCGCTCTCCGCGGCGAGCTGGTGCAGACGGCTGCGGTCGCCGTCCACTGGGTCCAGTCCTTGGACCGGCGGCACGGCACCACCGTCCATCCCGCCAAGGATGGCGGCCAGGCCGAAAAGCTGGTCCGAGACAGGATCCCCGAGATCATCCGGGCGGCGGGCGGGCGGCCCGAAACGCGCGTCGCCGACGCCGACGAGCATGTCGGGCGGCTGCGCGCCAAGCTCGTCGAGGAAGCCGGCGAGTACATCGCGAGCGGCGACCCGGGTGAACTCGCCGACCTCCTCGAAGTCGTCCACGCTCTCGCAGCGGCCCACGGCATGAGCCCCGCGGACCTAGAGCGCCGACGTTCCGCCAAGGCGGAGGAGCGAGGCACGTTCAGCAGGCGACTCATCCTCCGCCTCCAGCGGTGACCTGGGGCACCGCCGCCCGACCCCGCCCAGCGGCCAGGCCGTCGCAGGGGGAAGGGGCCGCTCAACCGGATTTCGCGGCCGCCTGCTTGCGGCGGTGGGCCTTCTGGCGGCAGGACGCGCTGCAGTAGCGGGCCGGACGGCCGGTCGGCGCCGGGGTGATCGGGTTCCCGCAGATCTCGCAGCGTGTTCCGTTACGAGGGTCGAGAGTTTCGTTTCGTTTCGTCGTGGGACGGAGTGCGTCGGAGGCGAGGAGCGTCATACGGCCGCGGCGCCCTTCCCGCCGGTGCGCGCGCTCCATGTGCATGGCGCCGACCATGAGGGCGCGGACGTCCTGCACGTCCACGTCGGAGCGGACCGCGCCCGCGGCCTGCGCCCTCCGCAGCAGGACGCCGAGACCCGCTGTGAACCGGTCGTCCACCCCGCAGGTGTCGAAGCCGCTCAGGTCGTCTGCCAGAGCGTCGCAGAGCGCGTGGTTGTACATGGCCCGCTCGACGACCCGGGCGAAGAAACCGTAGAAGGCCCCGGCCGGGTCGTCCGCGTCCCGCAGGGCCTCGGCGTCCTCCACGATCTGTTCGATGCGAGTGGTGACGACGGCCCGGAACAGCGCCTCTTTGGTGGGGAAGTTCCGGTACACCGTGCCGGCTCCCACTCCGGCGCGCCGGGCGATGTCGTCGAGCGGGACGAGGCGGCCGTCGGCGGCGAACGCCTCGAACGCGGCCTGGAGGATGCGCTCGCGGTTCCTGCGCGCGTCCGCGCGCCGGGGCGCGTTGCTCACTCGGGCCTCCTGCTGCGTTGACAAACGGGGCGGTCGTTCCGGTACCGTTCTAAGCGGGTTGTACGTTCCGATTATAGGAGGGCCGATGGCGGTCGCGGCGGTAGAGGAGATGCGCGGAAGGCTGGGCAGGGTCGGTGCCGTGCTCACGACACCGGTGGCGACCGCGGACGAATGGCGGCGTGCGGCCCGGCGCGTCGAGGAAGCGGGATACGGCTCGATCTGGGTGAACGAGGCCATCGGTGGTCGCGAGGTCTTCGCGCAGCTGGGCGTGCTGCTCGCGGCGACGGAGCACGCCGTCCTCGGATCGGCCGTCGCGAACCTCTGGGCCAGGCATCCCGCGTCGATGCAAGGGGCGGCGTCGGTTCTGGCGGACGCCTATCCCGGCCGGCTCGCGCTGGGTGTGGGGGTGAGCATGCCCGCGAGCGTCGAGGCGAGCGGGCAGAAGTGGACGAGTCCGCTGAACCGGATGCGCGAATACCTCGACGGAATGGACGCGGCGGCCGGCGCGGCGCCGGTCCCCGAGGTGCCGTTCCCGCGGCTGCTGGCCGCGCTCGGCCCGAAGATGCAGGGTCTGGCGCGCGACCGCGCGGACGGCGCACTGCCCGCGGCGATGCCCGTCGAGCACACCAGGGCGGTCAGAGAACGCCTGGGCCCGGACAAACTCGTGGTCGTCGTGCAGACCGCGATCCTTGAGGCCGATCCAGAGAAGGCCCGCGCCGTCGCGAGGCAGGCGCAACTGCTCTCCCTCCCCGGCTCCCCCTACGTCCGCTCACTGAAAGAACTGGGCTACCCGGACGAGGCGCTGACCGACGGCGGCTCGGACGAGGTCATCGACGCATGCTTCAACTGGGGCGACGAGACCGCGATCGGCAAGAGGGTCCAGGACCACCTAGACGCCGGGGCCGACCATGTGGCCCTCGCCGTCTTCACACCGGACCTGGCAGCGTGCGCCGACCTTCTTGAACGACTCGCCTCCGCACTCCCGGCACAACGCGCCGAACAGCCATCCCGGCGGTAGGTGTCGATGGTCGGGCTCCGCGAGGCGTTGGGGCCTGCCGTCTCGGGCGCGCCGGGGTTGGCCGGCGCGTGGAGAGTTCGGAGCCGATCAAGGCTGGCGGCCCGTGGCGGATCGCGCTAGGGGGCCGTCGCCTGCGGGCTCAGGCGGGTGTGGGTCAGCTGGGTTGTACCAGGCGGGTTTCGTAGGCGGCTATCACCAGCTGGGCTCTGTCGCGGGCTTGGAGTTTGGAGAGCAGGTGGCCGATGTGGGTCTTCACCGTGGCGGGGCTGAGGTGCAGGTGGTCGGCCAGTTCGGCGTTGGAGAGGCCGCGCGCGATGAGGGTGAGGACCTCGCGTTCCCGGTCGGTCAGGGCGTCCAGGGCGGCGGGCGGGGGCTGGACGGGGGCCGGGCGGCGGACGAACTCGGCGATCAGGCGGCGGGTCACCGTGGGCGCGAGGAGGGCGTCCCCGGCCGCGACGGATTTGATGGCGGAGAGCAGGTCCGCCGGCGGGGTGTCCTTGAGCAGGAAGCCGCTCGCCCCGGCCTTGAGCGCCGCGTACACGTAGGAGTCGAGGTCGAACGTCGTGAGGATGAGGACGCGGACGTCCGGCAGCTCGGAGCAGATCCGCCGGGTCGCCTCGATGCCGTCCATCTCGGGCATGCGGACGTCCATGAGGACGACGTCGGGGCGTTCGCTCCCGGCCAGCGCGACGGCTTCGGCGCCCGTGCCGACCTCGCCGACGGTGCGGAGGCCGGGCGCGGTGTCGATGAGCACGCGGAAGCTGCCGCGCAGCAGAGCCTGGTCGTCGGCGACGAGGACGCGCAGATCCAACGGGGTTCCTAGGGTTCGTACGGGAAGTCGGCCGATACGGCGAAGCCGCCGGACGGGCGCGGGCCGGCGGTGAAGTCGCCGCCGTACATCATGACGCGTTCGCGCATGCCGATGAGCCCGTGCCCGTCGCCGCCCGGCAGGACGCGGGCACCGGGGCCGTCGTCGGTGACGTCGATGCGCACGCGCTGTCCGTCGGCCCGGACGCGGACGCGGCAGCGGGCGGGCGCGGCGTGCTTGACGACGTTGGTGACCGCCTCCTGGACGATGCGGTACACGGAGAGCGCGACGCCTTCCGGGAGGTTCGGGGCGTCCACCTCCAGGTCGACGTGCACGCCCGCCATGGCGGCGCGTTCCGCGAGGTCGGCGAGGTCGGCGAGGCCGGGGGCCGGGCCGAGGTCGGCGTCGGTGCGCAGGACGCCGAGGAGGTGGCGCATCTCGGAGAGGGAGCTGCGGCTCGTGGCCTCGATGACGCGGAGGGCGTCGAGGGCCTCGTCCGGGCGGGCCGCGGCGACGTGGACGGCGACGCCCGCCTTGACGGCGATCAGGCTCATGCTGTGCGCGACGACGTCGTGGAGTTCGCGGGCGATGCGGAGCCGCTCGTCCGAGACGGCCTGGTCGGCGAGCCGGCGGGCGGAGTGCGCGGCCTGCGCGCGGCGCTCCCGGACGGCGCGGCCGAGCGTCCAGGACGCGCCGAGGACGGCGAGGCCGAGCAGCACCTCGCCGGCGGCTTCGGCGTGCCAGTCGGCGGGCCCGACGATGGCGCCGCCGAGGATGAGGACGGCGCTGACGACGCCGATCAGCGGCGTGGGGATCCAGCGGCGGCGGCGCCGGGTGAGGGCGACCGGGTAGAGGGCGAACGCCGCGGCGGCGTAGGAGTCCCAGGGCAGGCCGAGGACGAGGGACGCGGTCGAGGCGGCCAGCACGGCGGTGAAGACGGGCACCGGCCACAGCCGCCGCACCGCCAGCGGAAGACCGGTCGCGGCGGCGAGCGGGACGACGGCGAGCGCGGAGCCCCCCGGGGCGGCGGGCAGCGTCACCAGCGCGAGCGTGCCGATGACCGCGACCGCGGCGTCCAGTCCGATGAGGGCGCGCCGGCTGAGCCGCATGAAGAACGGGGAGCGCAGCTCGGGTTCGTCCACGTCACGACGGTACCGGCACCCGCGGACGCGTCGCCTCGTACCACCGGCCGTCATACCGGGGTCGGAGCCGGGCGGGCGCCTCCGAGCACGGTCGGAGGCGAAGGTCCCGCCCGTGTTCCGATGTGCGGCGCGCGGGTCCCGTAGGAGCGTCGACGCATGATCGAAGTACGCGAGCTGACCAAGCGCTACGGCGGGACGACCGCGGTCGACCGGCTGTCCTTCGTGGTGCGGCCGGGGACCGTGACCGGGTTCCTGGGTCCGAACGGCGCGGGCAAGTCGACGACGATGCGCGTCCTGCTGGGGCTGGACGGGGCGACGTCCGGCGAGGCGCTGGTCAACGGGGGCCGGTACACGGCGCTGCGGCGGCCGATGCGGGAGGTCGGGGCGCTGCTGGACGCGGGCGCCGTGCACGGCGGGCGCCGGGCGTTCGACCATCTCGGGTGGCTGGCGCGCAGCAACGGGATCGGCACGCGCCGGGTCGCGGAGGTCCTGGAGCAGGTCGGTCTCGCCGGCGTGGCGCGCAAGCGGGTCGGCGGGTTCTCGCTGGGCATGCGGCAGCGGCTCGGGATCGCCGCGGCGCTGCTCGGCGACCCCGGGGTGCTCATGTTCGACGAGCCGGTGAACGGCCTGGACCCGGACGGCGTCCGCTGGATCCGGGAGCTGATGCGGTCGCTCGCCGCGGAGGGCCGGACGGTGCTGATCTCCAGTCACCTGATGAGCGAGATGGAGCTGACGGCCGACCGGCTGGTCATCATCGGGCGCGGCCGCCTGGTCGCCGACACCTCGGTGCGCGAGCTGGCGGACCGCTTCCAGCGCGGCGTCCGGGTCCGCTCGCCCCGGGCGGCGGAGCTGACCGCCGTGCTCGCCGCCGCCGGGGCGCGCGTCGAGTCCGCGCCGCGCGGCGCCCTCACGGTGACCGGGCTGGACGTCGCGGCCGTCGGCGACGCGGCCGCCGCGCACGGCATCCCCCTGCACGAAGTGACACCGCACAGCGCGTCCCTGGAGGAGGCGTACATGGAACTCACCGCCGACAGCGCCGAGTACAGCGCGGTGCTCAAATGACCCGGCACGGCGGCGCGGCCGCCGCCTCCCGCCGGCCCGCCCGAGGCCCGGCCGACGACCGCGCGACCGGCGGGGCGGCGAACGGCGGCGGTCTGGGGGACGTGGTCCTGGCGGAGTGGGACAAGCTGCGGACTGTCCGGTCGACGGGTGCGGTGCTCGGCGTGGTCGCGGGGTTCACGCTGCTCAGCTGGGTCTGGTCGTGGTACGTGGCCCGCTACTGGGACGGGCTGGCGGCCGCGCAGCGGGAGACGACCGCGGTGGCGCCCCCGGGGCAGCCGCTGGCCGTCTCGCTGCCCGTGTGCGCGGTCGTGCTCGGGGCGCTGGCCGTGACGTCCGAGTACTCGTCCGGGATGATCCGCACGACGCTGGCCGCGATGCCGCGCCGGGTCACGGTGTTCCTGGCGAAGGCGGGCGTGGCGGCGGCCGCGATGTGCGCGGCGGCTCTCGTGGCGCTGGCCGCCGCGAGCGCCGCGGGGAGGGTGATCGTCGGCGACAGGCCGGTGGCGACGTTCCAGGCGCCGGCGGCCGAGGTCGCGGTCCACCTGTTGTGGCTCGGGTTGACGACGGCCGCGATCACGCTCATCTCGGTGGGGCTGGGCGCCGTGATGCGCTCGACCGCGGCGGCGGTCACCTCGGGCATGGGGATGCTGTTCGTGCTGCCGGCGCTCGCCCGGCTGCTGCCGTCCCCGTGGGACGAGCGGATCTGGTCGATGCTGCCCGGCAACCTGTCGAACCAGATCGCGGGGCCGCCCGGCTCGTCCGGCGATCACGGCGTGCTGCCGCCCGCGGTCGCGGCGGCGGTCCTGGCGGCGTACGCGGTGGCCGCGCTGGGCGCCGGCGGGTACGTGTTCGCGCGCAGGGACGCGTGATGGGCGACGTGCTCGCGGCGGAGTGGTGGAAGCTGCGTTCGGTCCGCTCGACCTATGCCGTGCTCGGGGTGACGGCCGCGTTCACCGGGTTCGTCCTGCTCTTGGCGTTCCAGATGGCCCACGTCTGGGACGGCCTGCCGGCGGAACGCCGAGACGATCTCCTGCTGCGGCCCCTGCAGGAACTCGGCGGCTGGGCGGCGTCACTGTGCTTCGGGATCCTCGGCGTGCTGTCGATCACGTCCGAGTACCGGACGGGCATGATCCGCACAAGCCTCATCGCGGTCCCCGGGCGCCGGAAGCTGCTCGCGGCCAAGGCCGCGGTGATCGGCGCGGTCGCGCTGGCCGCGGGCGAGGCGGTGACCGTCGGATCGTTCCTGGGGACGCGGCTCATCGCCGGCGACCGCCCCTTCCCCGACCAGCAGGCGTCCATCGCACACGATCTCCCGGGTTTCGCGCTCGCCGGGACGGTCGTGCCGGTGTTCGGCCTGCTCGGCCTGGCGTTCGGCGTCCTGCTGCGCTCGACGGCGGGATCGGTCGTGTCGGTCGTGTTCGTGTGGCACGTCCTGCCGCTGCTCGTCTACCACCTGCCGGGACCGTGGAACGAGCGCGCCGGTTCGGTGATGCTCGGCGGACTCCCCAGGCAGATGGCGGGGCTCAGCGCGGAGAACTCCGTGTACGGCGATCTCCTCTCCCCCGCCGCGGCGGCGGCCGTGCTGGCGGCGTACGCGCTGGTCCCGCTCGGCCTCGCCGCACTCGCCCTGCACAGCCGCGACGCCTGAAACCCCGAAGGCCCACCCGCTCACGGCGGTCGGGCGGGGCTTGACGCACGGCCTACGGAACGCATGAACGGCGGCGCCCCGGTGTGGGGCTCCGCCGTTCCTTCGTCCTCGCGCGGCTCGGCGTCCCCGGCGGACGCGGCCGGGCGGTGAGGCGCGACTGGATCGCCTGGTTCAGCCCGCCTGGAGCGAGGTCGCCCGGAGGGCGAGGCGCTCGCGGAGCATGTCGGTGGCCTCGTCGATGCGGGGCGCGGCGGCCTGGGCGCGGACGCGGCGGCCGCCGAGGTCGGCGACGGCCTGGGCCAGCGCCGGGCGCGGCAGCGACGGGTCGTTGACGACGCTCAGCGTGACCTGGACGGACGTGACGCCGTGGGCGTCCGCCAGCGCCTCGCGGACGGCGCGCTCCGCCGCGGCGCGCTCGTGCGCCGAGACATCGCCCGAGGTCAGGAACCGGATCTCCGGTCTCTCACGGGTCGCGTTCATTGGCTCTCTCCCAGATGCACGGGGGTGTTCGGCTCCCTGCGGAGCGGCGGCCGTGACCGCCCCTCTGACAGGAGAACGTCCGGGCGGTTCGAGATCTTGCCCGCCGGGGACGAGAGCTTCGTCACGCCCGGAGCGGCCCGCGAAAACTCACCAAAATGCGTGACGGGCGACCTTCACGCGTCATACGACCGATCCGGGAATGGCCGGTCAGGATTGGCCGCACGCATTGCCGGAGAACGGCGGTCAATTGGTATGCCCGCGGCGGCGCCGCCGGATGTGAAATGATGCCCTGGCCGACTCAGCCGCCGCGCCGGTGCCACGTTCTGCAGCCGCACCGCCACCGACAGCACTGGTCACGGGACCGGTCCGGCGTCCGGCAGGGCGGCGCGGAGGCGGACAACCCCTCTCGGGAACGCGTTTTTCATACCTCCCGAAAACCCGTCCGCATCCACTAACATAGGGCGGTGCCGTTCCGCCTGTGCGTAGACTCCGTCGACTGGCTGGTGACCCCTTGTCCCAGGATTCAGCTGTGCCCACACCTCCGGCCGAAGACGATCCGGCCGGTCGGCTGATCGATTATCCGCGCCGCGGCGGCCCCACGGTCCTGCGCATTCTGCTCGGCGCGCAGCTGCGCCGGCTGCGGGAGGAGCGCGGGATCTCCACCGAGCAGGCGGGCTACGAGATCCGCGGTTCCCATTCGAAGATCAGCCGGATGGAGCTGGGCCGGGTCGGCTTCAAGGAGCGCGACGTCGCCGACCTGCTCACCCTCTACGGCGTGACGGACCCGGCCGAGCGGGCGCCGCTGCTGCGGCTCGCCAAGGAGGCCAACAACCCGGGCTGGTGGCACCAGTACGGCGACATCCTGCCGAGCTGGTTCGAGGTGTACCTGGGCCTGGAGGAGGCCGCCTCCCTGCTGCGCTCCTACGAGCTGCAGTTCGTCCCCGGGCTGATGCAGACCGAGGACTACGCCCGCGCCGTCGTCCGGCTCGGCTACTCCGACGCCTCGGAGGAGGAGGTCGAGCGGCGCGTCCAGATCCGCACGATGCGGCAGGCGCGGTTTACCTCTCCCGACGCGCCCACGCTGTGGGCCGTGCTGGACGAGGCGGTGGTGCGCCGCCCGCTCGGCGGCCGCGCGGTGATGCGCGCCCAGATCGAGCATTTGATCGAGATGTCGGAGCTGTCCCACGTGACGCTGCAGATCGTGCCGTTCGGCGCGGGCGGGCACGCGGCGGCCGGCGGCCCGTTCACGATCCTGCGGTTCGCCGAGCCCGGCCTGTCGGACGTGGTGTACCTGGAGCAGCTCACCAGCGCGCTCTACCTCGACAAGCCCACGGACGTCGACACCTACATGCGCGCGATGAACAACCTGTGCATCACGGCCGCGCGCCCCGACGACACCGCCCGGTTCCTCAACGGCATCCTGAAGGAGCTCTGACCCGGATCAGGGCGCTTCGCCGCCGATGACCGGCCGGTTCCGGCTGCGGCTCCCGCCCCGGAACTCGGCGATGACGCCGCCGTCCGGGACGCGCCGCACCGTCACGTCGTAGATCCCGCTGCGGCCGTAGCGGACGCGTTCGGCCGCGACCGCCTCCAGGACGTCCCCGGCGCGCGCGCTCGCCACGAACACCACGTCGGCGGACGCGGCGACCGTCACGTCGTCATGGGTGTTGCACGCGTACGCGAACGCGGAGTCGGCGAGCAGGAACACGTAGCCGCCGTGCGCGATGCCGAAGCCGTTCACCATGGTCTCGGCGACCGCCATGCGCAGCCGCGCCCGGCCCGGGGCGACCTCGACGATCTCCATCGCGAGGTCCTGCGCGACCTTGTCCCGTGCGTACATCGTCTCGGCGCATCGCCGCGCCACTTCCGCCGCGTCGTCCACCGGGCCAGCGTAGTGACCCCCGCGCGGACGCAGGTCAGGGCTTGAGAGCCGCACCCCTGGGAAGGTGATCGTGCGTCCGGAGGTTGACACGGGGTGGCCGCGCGGGCGGCCGGAACCGGAACGGAACAAGGAGGATCCGATGCTGTTCGGCAAGGAACACGTCCGGCGCTACCAGGAGACCGACGGCGAGGAGGGCCACGAGTGGCAGGGCACGGTGACGCTGCTGCTCACCACGACCGGGCGGAAGTCCGGCAAGGAGTACACGACGCCGCTCATCTACCAGACCGAGGGCGACGCCTACCTCGTCGTCGCGTCGAAGGGCGGCGCGGACGAGCCGCCGGACTGGTACCTGAACCTGGAGGCGAACCCGGAGGTGAAGGTGCAGGTGAAGGGCGACAAGTTCACCGCCCGGGCGCGCACCGCGACCCCCGAGGAGAAGCCGGCGCTGTGGCGGAAGATGACGGCGGCCTGGCCGGCCTACGACGAGTACCAGGAGAAGACGACCCGCGACATACCCGTGGTGGTGCTGGAGCGCGTCTGAGCCGCCGTCCGCGCGGGTTCCCTTCCGCGGTGCGGGCGGGGCGTGTAGCGTCGTCGTAGAACATCCATTCGACCGCCGTCCGCCCGACGCAGCCGAGGTGCCGAGGTGCCCACGCCCCAGACCGCCGACACCGACCCGCCGCCGCGGCTGCTGCGGCGCTGGGACATCGGGCCGCCGGACGCGGCGGTCCCGCTCCCCGCGGGGCCCGGCCGCCGGTGCTGGCGCGTCGACACCGCCGAGGGGGCGTTCTTCCTCCGCGAGTACGCCGCGCCCGACCGGCGCCGCCTGCTCTTCCAGCACACCGTCACCGCCGCGCTGGACGCGGCCGGGCTGCCGGTCCTCGCGCCGCTGCCCGCGCGCGCCGGCCGGACGCTGGTGACCGCCGCCGGGCGCGGCTACGTCCTGTACCCGTGGGTCGGCGGCCGCGGGCGCGGCGGGCTGGAGCTGACGTTCGGCGGCTGCGAGGCGCTCGGCGCGCTGCTCGGGCGGCTGCACGCGGCGCTGGACGAGCTGACGGCGCCCGTCCAGCAGAGCATGCTCGTGCCGACGCCGCGCGCCGCCGACGCGGCCGCCGCCGTCGAGGAGATGCTGCGCGACGTCCCGGGCGACGGCGGCGGAACCGACTTCGACGCGCTGACCGCGCGCCGGCTGCGCGAGCGCCGCGACCTGCTCGCCGAGTTCGCCGGGCACCAGCCGCCCGACATCGAGGTCAGCACGGTCGGGCACCTGCACGGGTCGTTCCACGCCGGGCACCTGCGCTACGGAGGGTCGGGCAACGTCACCGCCGTCCTCGGCTGGGGCGCGCTGACGACGGGCCCGGTCGCCGGCGAGGTGGTCCGGGCGGCCGCGCGGCTGTTCGCCCACGGCGACGAGCGCGGCCTCGACCTCGACCGGGTGCAGGCGTTCGTGCGGGGGCACCGCTCGGCGTACCCGCTGGACGCCGGGCAGATCCAGGCGGCCGTGCACCGGGAGTGGTGGGAGCGGCTCTGCGACGTCGCTCCGCTGCGGCACCGCTACCTGGGCGAGGACGGCGCCGGCGGGCGCGGCCAGGCGTCCCTGGTGGCGTGGTGGTCGGCGCAGCTCGACCGCACCCTCGACGCGTTCGCCGCGCCGTACACGGACGTGTACGCCGACGCGCCGGACGACGGCCACGCCTACGGCTGACCGGCCGGGCGGCCGGTGGGTAGGGGTATCCGGGATGCGCGGGGCGCGGCCTTGTGCGAGGCTGGCTCCGCACGATTATGAACCGGACAGTCCAAAAGGAGCCTGACATGACGCACGTCGCGATGCTCGGCACCGGGATCATGGGCGCGGCGATGGCCCGGAACCTGCTCCGCAACGGCCACCGCGTCACCGCGTGGAACCGCACGGCGGCGCGGGCGGAGCCGCTGTCCGCCGACGGGGCCGAGGTGGCGGGCTCGCCCGCCGAGGCCGTCGAGGGCGCCGACGTGGTCATCACCGTCCTCAAGGACGGCGAGACCGCGCTCGCCGTCATGACCGAGGCGGCGCCGGGGCTGCGCCAGGGGCAGATCTGGGCGCAGATGGGCACGGTCGGCCTCGCGTCCCTCGGGCGGCTCGCCGCCTTCGCGGCCGAGCGCGGGCTGACGTTCGTCGACGCCCCCGTCCAGGGCACGAAGCAGCCCGCCGAGCAGGGGAAGCTGCTGGTGCTGGCCGCCGGGCCGCAGGACGCGCGGACCGCGCTCGCCCCGGTCTTCGACACCGTCGGCGCCCGGACGCTCTGGCTGGACGAGAACGGCGCCGGCGGCGCGGGCACCCGGCTGAAGCTGGCCGCCGTCAGTTACGCCATCTCGCTGACCTCGGCGGTCGCCGAGTCGGTCGCGCTGGCGAAGGGCCTCGGGCTCGACCCGTCGCTGCTCGGCGAGGTCCTCAGCGGCGGCCCGCTCGACAGCCCCTACCTGCAGGCGAAGATGAAGGCCATGGTCGAGGGCGACTTCGAGCCGAGCTTCGCCGTCCGCAACGCCGAGACGAACACCCGGCTCATCCACGAGGCGGCGGAGTCCGCCAAGATCCGCGTGGACCTCAACGACGCGGCCGGCGAGCGCTTCCGCCGCGTCATCGAGCAGGGCCACGGGGACGAGGACATGGCCGCCACCTACCGCGCGAGCTTCCCCGCCTAATGGGAGCTACCGGGTCGGCCGCCGCTGGCAGACTCGGTGCCTGGTAG